>VGIR01000108.1 GCA_016867815.1 candidate division WOR-3 bacterium
GCAAGTCGCGCGTGGCCGGATGCGCCACCATCCTGATACCGACGGTCTGCCCGCCGCTGGTCACAACTGACGGGACATTCTCGGAGCAACGGAGTACCAGGGACAGCGGCCCGGGCCAGAACTGACCCAGCAGTGGCTGCACCCATGGCGGAACTTCAGTCACGTACTCAAGCATCTGCAGGGGCGAAGCGCAATGCGCCATCAGCGGCTGCGATGGGTCCCGCTTCTTCAGCGCAAACACGCGACTGACGGCCTCGGGACACCTGATGTCCGCCCCGATCCCGTACACGGTCTCCGTCGGAAACACGGCGACGCCGCCGTCCCGCAGTATACGCGCTGCCCTGGTGATCGACTCAGCCGGATACGAAGGCGGCTGTACGCTCAGTACAAGCGACATAGAGTCAGGAGTTTGGGAGTCTGCGTCCATCGGCGTTCATCGGCGGTTTCTCTGCTGGTCTTCCGGTCTCGGCGAGGTCGTATCTGTCAGGACGGCAGGCCGGGCTCGATTGCAGCGATGCGGAACGGCTGGCCATCCATCTCCACGCCATCGCCGACCTTGCGACCAACCAGAATCTGGGCAAATGGCGAAAGGTAGGAAATCACGCCCTGGTCGGGGTCGGCATCCCACGGGCCGAGTATGGAGAACTCCATGACGTTCCCGGCACCGTTGTCAAGCCTCACTCGACTACCCACCGACACTTCCGACGTGTCGACGTCAGATGGACCCACGATCCGTGCCCGGGCGATCTCCTCGCGCAGCCGCTTGGCCTTGACCATCAGCCGGGCCTGTTTCTCCTTGGCGGACTTGTACTCGTAGTTCTCGCTCAGATCGCCGTGGGCCCGCGCTCGTGCTATCTCGTCAGCGACCTTCGGTATCTCCTTCTCGGAGATATGGTGCAGCTCGCCCCTGGCTTTCTCTAGCCCCTGTGCTGTCGTGTACACGACGTTGTCGTCAGTTCCCTTGCGCAGACCCGGGAACCTGGTCGCCGCAAGCTGCGTGATCTCGTCGGCGACGTAGCCGTCGAGGATACGCGCCCTGCCGACGCGCCCGAGCAGACGCTCAGCCTCTCCCTCTTCCATCCGCGCCAGCGCTGATTGCACCAACCCGTAACCGGCGTCAATCAGAGCGGCGCGGAACTTACTCCAGTAGGGCCTGTAGCCGGCCGATTCCAGAAGGTCGAGGATACGGGTGACGATGCTCTTCGGGTCGCCCACGCCGAGCCGCTCGAAGTGGCCGACCAGCCAGAGGAACGCCTCCGGGCTCTGGCGGTATCCGGTCAGCGTCGCATCAAGTAGTGCCTGCCACTGCCCTGGGTGTTTTGCGGCCAGCTCCTTCTCGATGACGGCGCGGGCCCGGCCATCCATGCCGGTAGCGAAGATAGCCGCAAAGAGCTCCTGCCAATCATCGGGACGCGCGCCTGGCAGAATCTCCAGGAAGCGCCTCCGTTCCGCGAAGGTGGCGAGCTTCGAGTATGACTCCAACACCCCGCCCCTATCCGTGCCGGACAACTCACTGGCCTCGACTTCCTGCCTGAGCCGCTTCGCTGCTTTGACGGGCGCGGGCTCAGACGTCGCCGCCGGAGTTTCCTCCCACTGGAATGTTCGGGCCGGAACGGTCCTCGTGACAACGTGAGGATCCTTGCCCAGTTCGCGGCGCGCCCTGGTCCAGAAGCTGTCCCAGGCCTCACTGCCCACGACCTGCGCCAACCCCTCCTGCAACTCCCGGACCGACATCGCCCGGCCGGTATCACGGAGCAGAAGAGCCACGACCCGCCCTGGCCGGGTGGCAGCCAAGTCCAGGAGCTTCTGTCGGCTCTTGTCGAGCAGGGCATAGTAGCCATCCGGCCTGCACACCTTGAGGATCCGCTGGGCTGAGCCAAGATCCCAGACCAGTTCAGCCCCGCGGTCGAAGTCAACCGTGACTTTGTCGAGTAGGAGATCGAGCTTCTTGACCCGTCCGGGTCCGCGCTCGACGTCGAGAACCCTCGTACCGGGCAGAAAGGCCAAGTAGCGGTCAAGCTTGGGCAGCGAATCCTTCAAAGACTGGCCGTACCCCAGGCCGGACTTGTGCAGCAGCTGTTCGATATCCGGGGAGTCCGCGTGGAGCCGCTTCACGCACGTGGCGATGGTACGAGCCAGGTTCGCATCCCCCGCTGCCACCGCTGCCTGCCGCCGCAGCATGGCGAGCTCATCAGCATAGCGTTCCTGCTCGCGCACCATGTCGGCCAGCAGCTGCAGCATCAGCGCCATGGACTCCCTCGGGACTTGCCGATCGGTCAAATCGACCAGTTCCACCAGCTGCTCGAAAGGCACGTCGGCCTCGACCATCTCCAGCCAGGTCGTTCCCATCTCCTCATACTGCTTCTGCCAGAACTGCGTCCGGAATTGTCGGACAAGGGCCTCTGCGGCCGACTTCTTGGTCAGTTCTTCCATGTGGCTAGTAGCATAGGACGTGGCATCACCAAGTCAAGGAACGGGGTAGAGCCAGCGCTCGGGCGGGCCGGTTGACAGCCACGCGGAACCGGTCAGCTCCATGGAAGGTCGGGCTTGGCCCGTGGCTACGGCATGCCCGGGGCGCATTCCGCCATGGCCCTGCGCAGCCCGCCGGGTAGACCCCATATCGCGCCACTGGGCTTTGAGGACGTCACCGCGGGTCTGGGTATAGCGATGGTGTCCACATGGGCGTCCTCCGCAGTTGACAGCGACTGGAGATTCGCCGGCGACGTCCCGTCGCCGCGACCCGTATCGCCTGTGACCGAGCCGCCACTAGGGACGCCAGGAAAACCAGGGACAGGCATGCTATCCCCGGCAGCATCCGGAACCTTGGTGCTAGCTGAAGTAGTAGCGAAAGCCGATTGAGCTGTTCCAGTCCCCCGACAGCCTAGGTATCAGGTTGACGACCGGGACGGCCTCAAGGAACAAGTCGATGGGGACGTCTTCGAAGAGCATGGTGACGCCGAACGGAATCCGCGCGCCGATGCGGGTCTCGTCCGCGAGCTTCACACGGCCGCCGATACCGAAGTACGGAGGCAAAGAGCCGAACTCGGAGTCGGGGACGAGACTCTTGAGGTGGTAGAGGAAATCAGCATGGAAGTAGAGATGACCTTCATCCCACCAAGACCCCCATCCCAGTCCTGCGTCAAGCGCCGAGCTCGGGCCGAGCCAGGCCTTGGCGGAGAGGCCGGAGGGTTCGCCAGCCATCAGTCCGACGCCCAGTCTGCCCGCGCCGGTCGGCAGGGCCGTTGCCGTAGCAACGAAAAAGGCGGCGACGGCCAGCACCAGACGGAGCGTTTTCATCTTCTCTCCTTTGTTAGTTGCCATGGCACTCGGCTCATTATCCTCTCTGGCCGCCCATAGTCAACGACGCAAGCTCTCCGGCGCTGCAGGGACAGAGCTGGCCCAGGGCACACCAATCTCGCCCGAGCGCCCAGGTCGAATCCCAGAAGTCCGCGACAATCCGTGCTTGACTTCCGGCTGGGCATGGCTAAATTCCTCGCGTGCTTCGCATCCCGTGATGCATCGCGGGACTCGGAGACTGCAGCTAAAGCGACCGCTACACAGGAGGTACGTACCATGAAGCGTCTGGTAGTAACGACGGTCCTGGCCGCTCTCTGCTTGACCATGATGACCGGCTGCGGCGCGTTCATCGCGTTCGGCGGCGGCGGCACCCTGTATCAGGACACCAAGGTACCGATGAACGACGTCGCATACTGGGGACCGAGCACCAGTTCCATGTCGAAGAAGGGCGAGGCCTCGTTCACTTCAATCCTCGGCATCCTGGCCACCGGCGACGCCAGCCTGAAGGAAGCGATGGAGCGCGGCGGCATCACCAAGATCCATCACATCGACCAGCAGGTCACGAACATCCTCGGGATCATCGCGACCTACAAGGTCATCGTCTACGGCGAGTAACCGGTTCCGGTGACTTGAACGGAGCAGGGCAAACCCTGCTCCGTTCCGTTTGACAGGGCCGAACGATAGACTACGATTCGTGGCTGGAGCGTACCTGCGACCTGTTCGGAATTGTCCAATAGAGTGACTTGATGTAACCTGGAGGAAATGTGCCTATAACCTACTCAGCGACCGAGATAATGGAAATGGCCGTTGAAACCGAGAAGGGCGGCAAGCTCTTCTATGAAACCGTGGCCGGCCAGTCGCAGGATGAGAACTTGAAGGGCTTGTTCTCGTACCTGGCCGACGAGGAGAACAGACACATCCGCACCTTCGAGGAGATCGCCAAGACAGTCAAGGTCGCGGCGGACGAGAGTCCGGCCAACTGGGAGGAAGTCGCGCTCTACCTGAAATCCGTCACCGACTCCCGCTACTTTCTCGGCCGGGACAAGGCCCTGAGCCTGGCCAGGGACGCCAAGAGCACTTCGCAGGCCGTCAAGCTCGCCCTGGCATTCGAGAAGGAGACGCTCGTGTTCTACCTTGAGGCTGCGGACATGGTGCCGTCCTTGAACCGACCGGCGATCGAGTCCCTCGTCAAAGAAGAAAGGGCGCACGTCCGCAGGCTGACCGGGTTCCTACAGACCTGTCAGAAATGACCAACCCTGAGACCATCGCCGCTCTCGCCACCGCACTCGAAGCAGAAAAACAGAGCCTGCACGGATATCTCCGGCTGGCGTGGGAGACCCGCGACAACTCGGGCAAGCAGATGTTCATCCGGCTGGCGACCGACGAGTTCGAGCACATGCGCCTGCTCGAAACCTGGCAGGCCGCAAAAGGCCCGCCGCCCGCAATCGAGCCCTCAGCCATTGAGCGCCTCGTCCCCAGGCTCTCCGACAAGTCACTGCAGATTCGTGGGACCAGGGGACAGCACCAGCTGGATGCCCTCCTCACCGCTCTCGAGCTCGAGCGCTCCGCCCGGGCCTTCTACGAAGAACAGTCAGGCAGGGCGCCGGCCGGCCCGGCCCGCGACGCTTTCAGACGCCTGGCCGAAATGGAATCAGCCCACCACGCCCTGATTCAGACCGAGATCGACTATATCCGACAGGACGGCTTCTGGTTCGGCCTGCTCGAGTTTACACTCGAATCGGAAAGATAGCACCGGGGCGGCGCGTGGCCGCCCCGGTCGCATCCAGACGATATCCTAAACGACCGGTACCTTCCGCTCCTTGCACTCGATACCGAGCCGCGCCAGTTCGGCGAGGACCGGCTCGTAGATTTCGGGCAGCACCGGTATCTGCACGCCGGTGAGCTTCAGCTCGCCCTGTAGGATCATCCTAACAGCGATCGCCGCCGGCAGGCTTACCGTCCGCGCCATGGACGAGTCGCCGTTCGGCTCGCCGAAGGCGATGAGCGTAGAGTAGATCCTCTCAGCTTGCGGCTTGGGGCTTGAGGCTTGAGGCTTCTCGGCAATGAACTCGTGGTGCAGGACGATCATGTCCCGCTCTACCGGCTTGTAGGCCATCCGGTCGAGCATCTGTTTGGCGAGGATGTCGAGGTTCGAGCCCTGTTCGAGACCGATGGGCTTTTCTTCGAAGAGCCCCAGCCAGGCGAACCGCTCGAGGATCGGGTCGCCGGGTTGGAGATTCAGCCGGGTTGCGGTGTCCACCCGCAAGCCGCCTGACCCCGGCACAAACGAGCGCAGCCAGCCGGCCGGCGTGAGCGCGGCAATGCCCGGCTTGACCGCATCGTCCTTCAGCACGCCGAGGTCGGCAATCGCCTTGAGCGTGGCGCACCAGCCGGGATTGCGCAGGGTGCCGCGCAGCATCGTCCGAACGCCCTTCAAGCCGTAGGTCTCGATGTACGGCAGCGAGTTCCGATTAGCGTAGGCCTCGAACTCAAACCCATCCGCGACCTTCAAAGGCCAGCGGTTGCCGAACAGGTCCGGGCCTGGGATGAACACTTCCTTGCCGTCCTTGAGATAGCGGGCGTCGTTTCTGCCCGCCATCACCACGCCCTTCGGGCTCCAGGAGAACTTGTAGCCCAGCGGGTTGTCATTCGCCTCGGGAGCAGGCAAGCCGCCGCAGTAGGACATGAAGCTCGCCACCGTGCCCCCTGCCTTCTGCACGTCGTGGATGATCTTCATTGCCGACATGTGGTCGATGCCCGGGTCGAGGCCGATCTCGTTCAGGAAGATGACGCCGGCCGCCTTCGCCTGCGCGTCAAGCGCCCGCATCGCGTCGCTGGCGTAGGAGGCCGTCACGAACGGCTTCCGGTACTTCAAACAGAGATTGGCGACCTTGACGTGATAGGTATAGGGCAACAGGCTGACGACAAGGTCCGCACCGGCGACGAGCTTGTCCAGCGCCGCCTCGTCCTCAACATCGAGCCCGATGCCCTTTGCGCGGTCATGGCCGCCGGCCAGCTTCTGCGCGCTGCCGACGACCTTGTCGGCAATCGTCACGCCGATATCCGGTTGTTCCAGCAGGTATCGCGGCATCGGCCCGGCGCTCATCCCCGCGCCGAGCTGCAATACGCGCTTCATCGTATGCCTTACTGCTTGAAGCTGTCGAAGCTGCGGATGTACTCAAACCCGGGCGTGAGCCGACCGCGATGCAGAACCAGCGCCCGGCGTATCGGTCCGGGCAGGTCCAGCTTCTCCAGCGAACGACCAAAGTCGGCGCGGGCGATCGCCGGTACGAAAGGCATCAGCGCGACGCCGAACTCCCGCGACGAGTCGAACGGCAACTCACACGGCAGGTTGTCAACGGTCATCAGCAGCATGCCGTCGCCCTCGACGCCGTCGCGAACCGAGCCTGTCTCGGGCTCGTAAACAAAGAACGGCTCGCCCGGCTCGGTCGCCTTGACCGTTGCCTCAATCGAGCCGTCGATGTCGCATGATATGTCGCCGATTGCCGCGAGCTTCGGCCTGCGCCCGGCCCCGAAGGCCTGCTTCAGCCAGTTTTTCGTCACCAACCGCGGATACCGGGCATCCCAGTAGATGCAGTTGACCAGCACCGACAGGTGCGGCAGGTGGTCCTCGAACTCCGAGCGGTAGAGCTCCGGTTGGCCGTAGTACTCCTTCAGGTCGAACCGGTGTCCGATCTCCTTCGGCTCGACCAAATGCTCCTCGCGAAACATGACGCGGTAGACCGTGTGCCGGTCGCCCTTGGCGGCAAGTGCGGGCAGGTCGACCGGCTCGACCTCAGTCGCACCCAGCGAGTCGAGCATCTCCCACGTGCCCTTGGCCACGTGTCCATACCCGGTGACGCCGACGACGAAGGGAGACAACTCGGCAGGCAGGCCCTGCTCCACGATGTCCCGACCAACCTCTGCGATCGCCGCTTTCGCCAGGTCCACGCGACCGTACTCATGTGCCAGCCGGACACGGCTGAACGGCGTCTGCATTCCCTGCGTTTCCAGCCGCTCGCCCAGCCCGGCAAGCGTATCCACCATGCCGGCGATGCCGGCGAACCGGCCGAAGAACACGAGCCGTCTTCCCGCCTCGTCCGTCATCTTCTCGTAGTCAATGAGCGAGCAACCCAGCTCCATCATCCGGCGCAGCATCGGCATGTTGTGATGCTGACCCTTGATGACGTGGGAGAAGAAGATGTAGGTCTGCCCGGGCAGGAACGCGGCCTCGGGAATCTCCTTGATGGCCAGCACGACCGGGCATCCGGACAGGTCTTCGCCTACCTCTGCCCCGACCTCACGGAACTCCGCGTCATTGAACGTGCGCAAGTCCGACCGCTGCACCACAAACGAGAGCCCGTGCTCGCCGATGAGTTGGCCCACTTGTTCGGGTATCAGCGGCGACCGGCGCTCCCAGGCGTTCTTATCCTCGCGCCTGATGCCGATACAGGCTGGTTGTGGTTGCTTTTCCATGAGGGCGAGTATTATACGGCTCGTACTACCCAAGTCAAAGCGACCGAGCTTCCTGCGGTTGAGAGTGGAACGATCGCTTCCGGCAGCGTCGTTCCCGACTGCCCTTGGTCCAGGCCGGTGCGGCTCTCAGGCTTGGACCCGGGAGGCACGCCGAGGCGGCTCGGTGTCCGCTACCGCTGGATGACGACCTTCCGCGTCCGGCCTGACGGCCCGTCGCCGCCCTGCCCTTCGCGCACGAGGTAGACACCCGGTGCGAGAGACCGGACATCGTTCGGTCCCGGGTGCAGGTCGAGAACCTTGCGACCGGCAGTATCGATCAGGCTCCGAGACCGCGTCTCACCCCCAGGTGCCTCGGGAATGAAAAGCATGCCGCGAACCACGGTGGGCAGTCCATGCGTCTCCCCTGCATCGGCGCTCGGAGTCTCCTCCACCCCGCCACCCGGCGCCGGGTTCATCGCCCCCCAGATCCGGTCAGTGTTGTAAGTCTTGGATCCGATCGTCCCCGCCCAGCCCTGGTAGGCAAGTAACAACTGGCTGCCGACTCCTCGGGCGAGAGCGAGACAGCACTGAATCCCCTCCTGCCGGACAACCGAGCCTTCGTCGTAGATCGTGTCACCCGGCACAACCCAGGCGCCATAGATGTCAGGGTTGTTGCCGCTCTGCTGGTCTTCCCAGACCACGAGGAACCTCGTGCCATCATAGGCGAGGGCGGGAGCATACTGGCCCTTTGGGGCGCGGGAGACAACGAAGCCGGCGGTATCCAGCAC
>VGIR01000109.1 GCA_016867815.1 candidate division WOR-3 bacterium
CGATGCCGCTTGAGTCCAGCACTTGCTTGGTCTCCGTTTCCATGGCACACAAGGCAACCAGCGAAGCCTGGTAGCGTTCCGTCATGTCGGCATAGATGCGGGCAGTCGTCTGCGCCGCTATCTCGGGCGAGTACTTCGCCTTCCAGCGCGATAGTCTGCGAGTCACGTCGGACATGGTAAGCCTCCTGTCCGGCCGTCAGGCCGGGGTACAGACCATTCGGATTTCGGGGGCGTGGGCACCGTTTGGCGCACCACTGCTCCTCTCACATATTCATACGCTTGCCAAAGGGGAATACGTCATAGGGAGCTTGTCTTCCGGGATGAGAACCGTCACAGACCATGGTCTGATACCCTATGTGCCGCCCGGCGCTTGCAGCGGCAATAGGGGGGTCAATCCGGGGGTGACCGCTGGGTTCAAAGCCGCACTCACTGCCGCCATCAATGTGGCCGTCATTCCAGGACTTAGCTCTCCCGTCAGTTGAGCAATGAGCTCAGGGCTCAACGTGGCGGTCAATCGTGCCCAGACTGAGGAGCTCAGCGCCACCGTCAGTCAGGACTTCAACGCTGTGTTCAGTCCCGCAATCAGCCGGGCGGCGAGTCGCGCAGCGAGTTCCGGCTTGACTTGCGCGTTCAGCCGCGAGTTGAGTCCGGCCTTGAGCCGCGCCTTGAGTCTGCGGTTCAGTTCGGCACTGAGCGCCAGAGTGATCGCGGCAGTTCTGGCGCGAGTGTCTTGACCCGCAGCCGGTCTCGTGCGTAAGCCCTGTCCCGACGGAGTCGCCAGTTCGCTGGACTCCTCACCCCGACCCTCTCCTCGGGGAGGAGAGGGAGAAGGAAGGGACCTTGCGGTCGTCTATATGTAGTGGTGGGCCGCTCTTTGGCCACAATCCTGCCATGGGGGGGATGATCCGGAGGCTGCCTACCCTGTAGCCTTTGCCGGTCGAATCTGGCGTGCACTGAAGCCTGCAATGACCGGTGCATTGTCTCGAGCTTTGAACCGAGCGATGGCGTGAGCGATGACGCGCGCGATTCCGCGAGCCATTTGGTGAGCTTTGACGCATGCGATGCGGCGTGCAATGACTCATGCAGTGGGCGCTGCAGTTTGCTACGCAGCTGACGACGCACTCGCCGACGCAGTCCGCTACGCGGTGAACGATCTTCTGACCGACGCTTGCCGGCGAGCAATGACGGGTGCTTTGCCCGAACCGATCGCGCCTTGAGCGCGAGGTCGAGGTCAGGATTTCGTCACCAGGAGACAAAGGGACCGAGTGGACCTTTGGGGCCGAGGTATCATCTGCCCTGACATCGTGAGAAGTCGGAAGGCAGAGTGGAGAAGGCAGAAGTTTGGTCGAGGACTTGCTGCGCCGCGGCACTGAGCAGCGAGCTGGCCGAGACGCTGCCTCCAAGCACGCGACCCAGACGCTAGCGATACGGCACGGGCAGCGCTGCCGCGCACCGGCCATGGATCGTCAGGGTGACTGCTGCCCTGCCGGCTCTACTCGAGTCAGCTAGTCGACTAAGGTGACCGGGATGCGGGTAGAGCCGGCCTCGGTGCTGCCTGTCAGGAAGTAGACGCCGGCAGAGAGCGCGGAGGCGTTCATACTGAGCCGGTGCGAGCCCGCCGAGTAGGGCCGCGAGGGGAGCTCGGCAGCGAGGCGGCCGGTCTTGTCATAGAGGCCGATCCTGCAGTTGGCAGGCAGGTTGAGGATGAGGTCAAGGTTGAGGCGGCTGCGTACCGGGTTGGCCACGAGCCGGCAGGACGCCATTCGCCAATCGCCATTCGCCAATCGCCGATCGTCCTGTTCGATGGCGTCCTGGGGTTTTCTCGGTTTGAGCGAGCCGTCGCCGATCAGGCACATGCCGTAGAACCAGGAGCGTTCACTCGGGTCGCAGCCGTCGTTGAGTATCGCCGTGAACCACTGGCGGAAGGCTTCACCGATGGTTGCACCTTGTCCCATCGGCGCGTAGAAGTCACCGAACTGAAGCATGGAGCCGGTCTTGGTGGAGCCGATGGCGCCGAGCCCGGTTGCCGTCTGGAAAACGTAGCAGCCACCGCAGTAGCCGTCTTCCACAAAGCGGACGTTCGAGCAGGCGAAGAGGTTGTAGAAGTTCGCCTGCGGGTCAACCGACGGGATCGAGGTCGCATAGAACCAGTCCGTGCTGTCCTTCCGGTGGTAGTACATGGCGTGGCCGCCGGGCCAGGAGTGGGACATCAGTGCTACCCATTGGTAGGCTGCGGAGTCGATGCGCGGTTCGTAGTCGGCGACGCGGGTCGCTTCCGAGTCGCTCACCAGCACGCGGTCGTGGTAAAGCAGGCCCACGTTCGAGTCCCATTCCGTCGCCCAAGGCTCCCAGTCGTCGTCGATGTAAACGAGGGCGCGGTCAGTTACCGGCAGCTGCTGATTCCGGTAGCGATGGCTTCTGTCAAAGTAGTCCGCGAGCAGTGTCCGGGCATCGCCGATTCTCGATGCCGCCAGACGGGATACGGCTATCTCCGGCGTGATCGAGTCAAGGTGAAGGTCGTAGATGGAGTCCGAGCCGGGGATGAGGCTGTCGAGGGAGTCGTGCTTGACGAAGCTGTCGTGCCAGGCGCCGTCCAGGTCCATGAAGAAGAGGTCGCAGGGAAACTCCTCGTAGCCGTCATTCGCGCCCTGGTTGTTGAAGTCATCAATCATCTGGAACCAGGCAATGGGCAGGTCGCCGACGAACACCGCCGACGACATGCCGGTCATGTGCTCCCGGCTGAGGAGGGACTTCAGGGATTCGGGCGAGTTGCCGCTGACCGAGAAGACCGCGACGGCCACACTCTCGTACTCCATGTCGATAGCCAGTGTCTCGAGCGCGGGGCCGAGGGCACCGGCCAGAGTCTCCTCCACGAAGAAGTCGACGCGGCTCTCGAGCCGGACCGGCGATATCAGTTGCTTGAAGCGGAAGGGCTGCGGCGTCTGCTGGGAGTGCCACTCGGCGTAGCTGAGCGGTCTCGAGTTGTCCGGGCTCAGCCAGCGGAGCGGCTTGACGTCGGAAGTCCCGGCGGAGGCGAGCAGGATGATCGAAAGTATGAATTGCATCAGTTACCTCAGTTTGGCTGTCAGTAGGGTCAGGTGACTCCAATCAGTCTAGCTGGGGGGTGTTGAGGGTCAAGGGACGTAAGGCCAATGACGAAACTCGAAGTCCGAATGACGATTGAAGCTCGAAGGCGGACTGCGGGCCACGAAAGCACGCACCGTCTGACAGGAAACGCTGCGGCCAAGGTCACGAAAGACGGGAGCAGAAGGTCCATGCCCCGTTTCATTCTCTTTCGTGTTTTCGTGGCTGTTGCGCTCGGGATCTGCGCCCGCCGCTGACGATTGACTTTCAGGCGAAAAGCGGGAAGATTTGTACTCTTGACCAAAGCCAAGGCACGAGCCGAAATCGGCAGACTGAGCCGCGAGCTCTCCGAGCATAACTACCGGTATTACGTGCTTGCCCAACCTACCATCAGCGACTTTGAGTACGACCAGATGCTGAAGCGGCTGGAGCAGCTTGAGCAGGAGTTCCCGGAACTGGTCTTGCCCGAATCGCCGACCCGCCGCGTCGGGGGCGAGCCGCTCAAGGAGTTCGCCTCCGTTGCCCACGACCCGCCGATGCTCTCGCTCGACAACACCTACTCATACGATGAGCTCCGCGACTTCGATGCCCGCGTGAAGAAGGTCGTGCCGGAACCGGTCTACCTGGTGCAGCAGAAGATCGACGGCGTGGCCGTGTCGCTCCGCTACGAGGGTTTCGCGTTCGGGCGGGGCGCGACCCGGGGCGACGGTTCGAGGGGCGACGACGTCACCGCCAACCTGCGGACGGTGAACTCGCTGCCGCTGCGCCTGCGTGACGAGCGTCGGGGCTTTGAACGGTTCGAAGTCAGGGGCGAGGCCTACATGCCGCGCCGGGAATTCGAGCGGATCAACGCCGAGCGCGAGGAGGAAGGGCTGGCTGCCTTCGCCAATCCGCGTAACGCCACTGCCGGGACGCTCAAGTTGCTCGATTCGAGGCTGGTGCGGAAGCGGCGGCTCGACTGCTTCGTCCACACGGTGCCGAGGCGTATAGAGGGTATCGCCGCCGACCACGAGGTGCTGGTCGCGCTCAAGGAACTCGGGTTCAAGACCGCACCGGAGAGCAGGCTCTTCGCCGGCATCGACGAGGTCGTCGCCTACTGCGACGGCTGGCAGGCGCACCGGCACGACCTGCCGTACGATATCGACGGCATGGTGGTGAAGGTCGACCGCTTCAGCGACCGCGAGGAACTGGGCATGACCGAGAAGAGCCCGCGCTGGGCCGTGGCCTACAAGTATGCGCCCGAGGAAGCCGAGACCGAGGTATTGAAGATCTACTTCAACGTCGGCCGGCTGGGCACGGTGACGCCGGTGGCCGAAGTCGGTCAGGTGTTCATCTCCGGCACCAACGTCACCCATTCCACGCTGCACAACATGGACGAGGTGGAGCGGCTGGACATCCGCGTCGGGGACATGGTGGTTATCCACAAAGCGGGCGAGATCATTCCGCAGATACTGAAAGTGGTCCCGGACAAGGGACACAACAGGCGGTCAAGAGTGGCGATTCCGGAGCAGTGCCCGGCATGCGGGACCAGGCTTTTCAAAGAGTCGGACGAGGTAGCGTGGCGGTGCGTGAACGCTTCCTGCCCGGCCCAGCTCAAGGCGAGACTGCTCCACTACGGGTCGCGTGCCGCTATGGACATCGAGGGGATGGGCGAGAAGCTGGTCGAACAACTGGTGGCGGCCGGGCTGGTGAAGAGCATTGCCGACCTGTACGAGCTGAACCCGGACGTGCTCCTCGGCCTGGAGAGGATGGGGGAGAAGTCGGTCGCCGGGCTGCTCGCGGCAGTCGAGTCGAGCAAATCACGGCCGTTCACGCGACTGGTCTTCGGTCTGGGAATCCGGCACATCGGCATCCACGCGGCGCGGCTGCTCGTGCAGGCGTTCGGTTCGTGGGACCGACTCTGCGCTGCCGCCGCAGCGGACGGGAGAACCGCCCAGGGCGCCAGGAACGCCAAGGCGCGGAAAGAGGACGAGATAGCGAACGTACCCGGAGTAGGGTCCGTGGTCGCCGAGTCGTTCCGCAACTTCCTGGCCGATGAAGAGAATCTGGCGCTGGTCAAACGGCTGCAGGCTGCCGGGCTCCGGTTCGAGGAGAAGAGGGCGGGCGGGCCAAGGCCGCTGGCGGGCAAGAAATTCGTGCTGACCGGTACACTCGTGAGCCTTTCGCGCGAGCAGGCCACGGAGATGATCGTTTCTCTGGGTGGCAGTGTGACGTCGTCGGTGTCAAAGAAGACCGACTTCGTCGTGGCCGGGGCTGCGCCCGGCTCCAAGTATGACCGGGCCCGGGAGCTGGGCGTGAAGACTGTCGATGAGAAGGAGTTCAAGCGTCTTGTTGCAGGAGGAACGCGGGAGCCATGAGAAATGTCGGTAACACTAGGTGACGTCTGGGCTGACGGCGCGGATATTGACGCGCCGGTCCAGTATCTGAAGGGCATCGGGCCGAAGCGGGCCGAACTGCTCGCGAAGGTCGGGGTGGAGACCGTCGGGCAACTGCTGTTCTTTGTTCCGCGGCGCTACCTCGACCGGTCGCAGATGATTGCCATCAAGGACCTGCGGCCCGGGGACGAAGCGACCGTACTTGCCCGGATCGTGACTTCCGGAACCCGCCGGCTGAAGACCCGCCGCCAGGTCATATCCTGCATGGTGCGCGATGAGAGCGGGATGATGGAGGCGCTCTGGTTCAACCGGCCGGACCTCGGCGAGCGGTTCAGGCCGAACCAGGAGATCATGCTCTCCGGCCGGGTCACCAGGTATCGCGGGCTGCAGTTCGTCAATCCCATGTTCGAGCTGGCCGATGAGGAGGGTGAGTTCTCGTTCGCGAACACCATCATCCCGGTCTATCCGTTGACCGAGGGGCTCTCCCTGTGGACGATTCGTCGGGCGGTGGCCGCGGCCATGGCCAAGAGCCTCGCACAGGTTCGCGAGTCGCTGACGCCCGAGATGATCGAACACTACGGGTTCCCGGGCATCCGCGACGCGCTGCAGGCCATCCACTTCCCGAAGGACATGGAGTCGGCAGAGCGCGCCCGGGAGCGTCTCGTCTACGACGAGCTGCTCTACTTCCAGCTCCTGCTCGCGCTGCGACACCGGGAGTATGCGGCGACGCGCAAGGGCGCGAGCCTGGTCGTGACCGGTGAACTGACCGGGCTTCTCCTGAAGAAGCTCCACTTCCGGCTGACCAGGGCCCAGGAGCGGGTACTCGGCGAGATCAAGCAGGACCTGGCGAGTGAGCGGTGCATGAACCGTCTGCTGCAGGGCGATGTCGGCTCGGGCAAGACCGTGGTCGCTCTGCTCGCCATGCTGGTGGCGGTCGAGAACGCGGCCCAGGCGGCGATGATGGCGCCGACCGAAATCCTGGCCGAACAGCATTTCCACGGCTGGCAGAAGCGGCTGACCGGCATCGGCGTGAAGTCGGCTTTGCTGACCGGGTCGACCAAAACCGCCGAGCGGAAGGAGATCATCGCCGGCCTCGAATCCGGAGCCGTGCAGCTGGTGTTCGGCACACACGCTCTTATCGAGGAGGAAGTGAAGTTCAACCGGCTGGGGCTGGTCGTGGTTGATGAGCAGCACCGATTCGGGGTGCGGCAGCGGGCGGCGCTGCTCAACAAGGGGCTGAATCCCGACTTCCTGGTGATGACCGCCACACCGATTCCCCGCACCCTGGCGATGACCCTGTACGGCGACCTGGATTCTTCAGTCCTGGATGAGAAGCCGCCGGGGCGGCGGCCGGTCGCAACCAAGCTGATGAGCGGACTGGATCGTGATTCGGTCTACCAGGCGACGGCGCGGCACCTGGATGCCGGCGAGCAGGCGTTCGTGGTCTGCCCGCTTATCGATGAGTCGGAGAGACTCGACCTGGCCTCGGCCGTGAAGACGTTCGAGCAGACCAAGGCGGCGCTGCCCAAACATCGGGTCGGATTGGTCCACGGCCGGATGAAGCCGGAAGAGCGAGGCGAACTGATGGAGCGCTTCCGGAAGAAGGAACTGGACATCCTGGTCGCGACTTCGGTCATCGAAGTCGGCGTAGACGTGCCGGACGCGACGGTCATGATCGTCGAGCACCCGGAGCGTTTCGGCCTGGCACAGCTCCACCAGTTGCGGGGGCGCATAGGTCGCGGTTCCAGGCAGTCATTCTGCATCCTGCTGGCCCCGCGGCTCGGGCTCGGCGACGCCCGCGAACGGCTTGAATTCTTCGTCCGGACCAGCGACGGGTTCGAGTTGGCCGAGAAGGACATGGAAATCCGCGGACCCGGAGAGATGCTCGGTACCAGGCAGCACGGGCTTCCTGATCTGCGGGTTGCGGACATCGGCCGCGACCGGAAGGTCCTGCGGCAGGCACGGAAGGACGCCTTCCGGCTGGTCAAACTTGACCCGGAACTGAAGCAGCCGCAGAATGGCTGCATCCGGCGAACTCTCCTGTCGCGCTACCAGGGCCGCAGTGAACTGCTGCGGGTGGGTTGATCGATGTCGGGCCTGAGTCGGGGGAGGAGGACGGTCAGCGTAGTCATAGGCGCAGGAGCGTTGATTATGGCGTGTGCCCGCTCGCCGATGATGCGTCTCATCGGGCCTTTGCGCGAGGTGACAATCATCTCCGCTCAGTGGGACGAACTGGAGGGTACTGTCCGCTCCATCCTGCAGGAGCCCGTGCCGACTCCGCAGCCCGAGCCCGAGTTCAAGGTGCGGGTCGGAACAGCGGGGAAGTTCGACACCTACTCCAAGTTCCGCATACTGCTTATCATCGGTACCAGCTCGGACACGCTCATCCGTCAGATCCTGGGCCCACGGGCCGATTCGCTGTCCGAAGGCGACTTCGGCCTGCTCAAGGTTCCCAATCCCTGGCAGAAGGGCCAGTTCGCGCTGATCTTCATCGCTCGCGATGCTGCGAAGTTGGAGCCCGGGCTTGAGGTCTATGCCGCGCGCATCCGGCAGACCCTGCGCGAGATAGTACTGACTCAGATGGCGAAGGCGGTATACATTGAGGGGGTCGAAAAGAAGCCGACCGAGGAGTTGAGCGCGAAGTACTCGTTCACCATTGATGTTCCCCGCCGCTGGCTCCTCAATCAGGACGGTGCGGGCGACGACTTCATCTACCTGTATGGGCACAATCCGGACCGGAACGTGTTCGTCCACTGGCAGGATTCGACCAGGTCGCTTCTGCCCGAATCGCTGTCGGCTTTGCGCGACCGGCTCACCGCACGATACTACGACGGGGATTCGATCGACCTTCAGTTCCTGCGGGCCGAGACGATCGCTTTCCTGGCCGGGCCCTGCGTCCGGCTCTCCGGAATCTGGAGGAATGACCGCGACGTGATCGGCGGGCCGTTTGTCAACTACTCGTTCAATTTCCGGGGCCGGTTCTACATGGCC
>VGIR01000110.1 GCA_016867815.1 candidate division WOR-3 bacterium
GCATGAGTCAGTGACTCCTTTCATCCGAAGACCAGATTGTCAGGGGAAACCGCACTAACTATTAGACGTTGTCAGACACCGAAGGATGCGTCAAAAGGCACGAATCAGCTGGTTTTTAGACAAGCTCCACTTCCCATATTCTCTATGAATCCAAAGCCTGTCAATATTGTTCCGGACGGCAGTAGATGATCATTGACATGGCCCAAGGCATTTCGGACTTACGATTCTGCATTGCCGATTGGCGGGCACGGGCGGCCGACGGCTTACGGCTAACTGCTAACGGCCTCGGTCGTTCATCGTTCTTTCGTACATCGTTCATCGTTGGTTTCGGACGCCTCTGTCGGATAGTGCGTACATCGTTGATAACTCAGCCAAGGGAGGACTGCAATGCATCCGGACACGGCCAAGTATAACAAGTCACTGGCTTCAGAAGACCGGAAGATCTGTGATCTCCTGGCGGGGGAAATCGACAGATGTCTGCCTGAGGCAGAAAACAAGATATGGCACGCCCATCCTGTGTGGTTCCTGGACGGAAACCCTGTTGTCGGGTACAGCGAGCTGAAGGACGGTGTCCGCCTTCTCTTCTGGAGCGGTCAGTCCTTTGAGGATGAAGGGCTCACGAAAGAAGGCAGCTTCAAAGCGGCCGACGCTCGCTACACTGCCGCTGACCAGGTAGACAGGGAGGACCTGAAGCGCTGGCTGGCAAAGGCCCGGGTCATTCAGTGGGACTACAAGAACATAGTTCGTCGAAAGGGTCAGCTGAAGCGGCTCAAATGAGAGTTCATCAACCCTTCCAGGGGGTGAGCCGGAATTCGGGGACAGCAGATGCTTGTTGACACGGCCCAGGTCATTTTGGATTTGCGATTCTGGATTGCCGAGACCGCCAACGGCCCACGACATTGTGGATTGCCGATTGAAGATTGCCGATTGGCGGAGCGGTAAGCCGTGAGGTGTAAGCCGAAAGCGAGTGTCGCGGCAGGTTGGCGGGTATAGACAGCACCAGGAGGTCGAGCCGGAATGAGAGGCGATGAGTGAGTGACAATCTGCCCGAGCGTAGGGCCACGGGCTCCGAGATCGTGTTCTATCAGACCGAGGATGGCAGGAGCAGAATCGAGGTCAGGCTTGAGGAGAACACTGTCTGGCTGACCCAGCGGCTGATGGCCGAGTTGTTCCAGACGACCGTGGCGAATGTCAATATTCACCTCAAGAACCTCTACGACGAGGGCGAACTGCGGCCGGAGGCAACTATTAAGGATTACTTAATAGTTCGGACCGAGGGATCGCGAGAGGTCAAGCGCCCCATGCAGTTCTACAATCTGGACGCCATACTCGCCGTCGGTTACCGCGTGCGGTCGGAAAGGGGAACGCGGTTCCGGCAGTGGGCGACTGAAAGGTTGCGGGAGTATCTAGTCAAAGGCTTCGTGCTGGATGACGAGCGATTGAAGGAAGGCCGAACGCTCGGCTCCGACTACTTCGACGAGCTGCTCGAGCGCATCCGCGACATCCGGGCGAGCGAGAAACGGTACTACCAGAAGATTCGAGACATCTACAGGTTGGCTGTTGACTATGACCCGGATGCTGAGGCAACCAAGGAGTTCTTCCAGATTATCCAGAACAAGCTGCACTGGGCGATCGCGGGCAAGACCGCAGCAGAGATAATCGCTGAGCGGGCTGACGCCCGCAAACCCAACATGGGCCTCACGTCGTGGAAGGGCACGAAGGTGCGTCGGACCGATGTAGTCGTGGCCAAGAACTATCTGAATGAGAAGGAAATCGGCGAGTTGAACCGGATCGTCGTGATGTACCTCGACTACGCCGAAGATCAGGCGAAACGCAGGAAACCCCTGTACATGCGCGACTGGCGTGCCAAGCTCGACGCGTTCCTGCGGTTCAACGAGCGAGAGGTGCTGCAGTATCCGGGCAAGGTCTCGATGGAAGTCGCGCAGGCGCTGGCCCTGGAGCGGTTCGAGGCCTACAATCGAGCGCGGCTGGCACGCGAGGCCGCCACTGAAGACGACTTGGACCTCACCGCAAGACAGCTTGAGCGCGACGCTGCAAGGCAGTCGCGTCGGAAGACTCGCAGACGCTAGGCATTCGAACGACACGGCCGACAAGCACTCATCGTCCCATCTGACAGACTGTGGATGAGAATCAAGCGGAGATAGCCGAACTGGAGCAGCGGCTGAGGCTGCTTGACGCCGAGAGGCATGCGCTGACGGACCGCCTTGTGTCATTGAAGCGCAGCTCGACGCAGGGCGCCGAGCCGCTGGGATGTCCCGCCGCGGCGCAAGTCCCCACGTCTGCCGAGGACCGGGTTGCTCTGTTCCTTTCTCTGTTTGGTTGCCGGTTCGACGTGTTTCCAAGGCTTTGGGAGAACCCACGTAGGGGGACGAAGGGCTACGCGCCCGCATGTCGAAATGAGTGGGTTCGGGGCGTCTGCCAGAAGCCCCAAGTCAAATGCTCCGAGTGCCCCAGCCAAGCTTTTCTCCCGCTGGATGGCTGCGTAGCCGAGGCCCACCTTCGGGGTAGCTGTACGATCGGCACCTACGCCATACGGACCGAGGACACGTGCATCTTCCTGGCCTGCGACTTCGATGGACAGGGATGGCAGGAGAACGTGTTGGCATATCAACGAGTCGGGGCCGAGCTTGGAGTAGACGTGGCTGTCGAGAGGTCACGCTCCGGGAACGGTGCCCATGCCTGGCTGTTCTTCAGCGAACCGGTGCCGGCACGACTTGCGCGACAGCTCGGGACGCTGCTTCTGACGCGGACGGTTGACAGATCGCCGCTGATGGGCTTCGGGAGCTTCGACCGGTTCTTCCCGAATCAGGATTTCCTGCCGAAGGGCGGGTTCGGCAATCTCATTGCGCTGCCGTTGCAGAAGGTGCCGCGGGAGCGGGGAAACAGCGTGTTCCTGACTCCGGCCCTTGAACCCGTACCGGACCAGTGGGCGTATCTCGCGCGGGTCCACCGCCTCGGCATCGCCGACGTTGAGTCGATCATCCACCGAATCGGGATGCTGAACGCAGGTGACGTCCGCGATGGTGCGCGGGACGATAGCACCTCGGATGTGCGCACCGATGACTACCTGCTCGTCCCCCGGGAAGGCGGGGCGGAGCCGCGGATGACAGGCATCCCTGTCGCCATCCGACTCGGGCCGCAACTGACCATCTCGCTTGACGGAATCCCTGCCCGGCTGGTTGGTCGTCTCAAACGACTCGCTGCGTTTCCCAACCCGGAGTTCTTCAAGCTGAACCGGCTACGTCTGCCGACGTACCCGCATCCTCGGATAGTCTTCGGCGGCGAACTGCAGGCTGACCGAATCCTGCTGCCGCGGGGAGTCCTCGACGGAGCGGTTCGGATTCTGAGTTCCGCCGGCGCCAACGTGTCGGTAGTGGACAAGCGAGAGCGTCTGAAGCGCATGCGTGTTGAATTCCGGGGTGCACTCACGCCTGAGCAGGCGAACGCACTTCGGGTCCTGAGCAAGCACGAGTTCGGGGTCTTCGTGGCTCCCCCTGGCGCGGGCAAGACGGTCGTCGCGTGCGCACTGGTGGCGGCACGCAGGACACCAACACTGATCCTGGTGCACCGGCAGCCGCTGGTGGAGCAATGGCGAAGCAGACTCACCCAGTTCCTAGACGTAGCCGAAGAAGGAGTGGGCTTGGTTTCAGGGACCAAGAAACGCACGACCGGTAGGGTGGACATCGCCATGCTTCAGACACTGAGTCGTGCACCCGACCTAGGCGAAGCCCTCCCGTACTACGGACAGGTCATCGTGGACGAATGCCATCACATCCCGGCCCTCTCTTTCGAACAGGTACTCAAGCAGCTTCCCGCGAGGTTCGTGCTGGGGCTCACGGCCACGCCCTATCGAAAAGACGGTCTTCAGAAGATCATACACTTCCAATGCGGGCCAATCCGCCACGAGGTTCGGTCGCTGGAAATCGGAGAAGTGCCAAAGCGAGTAGTGGTACGGGAGACAGGGTTTAGCATTCCCGAGGAAGCCGGTCCTAGAGCCCCGTTTCACGTTGTCTGGCATTTCCTTGTCAGGGACGCCGCGCGGAATGAGAAGATCGCCGGTGACGTGGTCCAAGCGCTCCTGCAAAATAGGGTACCGCTCGTGATCTCAGATCGGAGAGAACACCTGCAGTCGCTCTGCGAAGTGATTCAGATGCAGAGCAGCGGGGCAGACATCCGCGTGTTCAAGTTGGACGGCGAAGTGCCCCTGACCGCGCGAATGAAGTTGATGTCCGAGCTGCGTGCTGCAATTGACCGGAAGCAGAAGGCCTGCCTGGTGTCAACCGCTTCGCTGGTTGGCGAGGGATTTGACCTGCCGGCGCTGGATACGCTCTTCATGGCCTTGCCCATCTCGTTCAAAGGGAGGGTGGTCCAGTATGCCGGGAGACTACAGCGGCCGAGCGAGGGAAAGAAGGATGTTCTGGTCTACGACTACGTTGACTCACGCTGCGCGATAGCTCTGAAGATGTACCGGAATCGTCTGCGGGCGTACCGATACATGGGATACACCGTTGAAGAGCCTGCAGGGATGGTCGGTTCCAGTCGTCCAACGACGTAACCGGCATCCGAGGAACTCAGGAGCGGTCATCGATGCTGCCGGGACGTACAACCAGATCTTCGGGGACAGCAAATGACTATTGACACGGCGAAGGTGTTCACCGCACATCGTTCTTCGTCCATCGTTCATCGTTCATGCGACCGCGGATTGCCGATTGGCGGAGCGGTTGAGCACGGCCGACGGTCCACGGCCTCGGGCAGGCGTGACTCAGGCTTGGTTTCGGCTATACTGAGACAATGGTCAAGAATGCTGCAGTGCTGGAGCGGTTTGAGGCGGAGTTCATCCGCAGTCAGCCTGCCGACATTCGCCGCAATCTGGCCATCGTCGAAGCGCTTGCTCAAGAGGCCGAGCATCTGGGCGTATTTCGGCGCAAGGACCCGCTGGAGGGCATCGAAACCATCATCCGCGTAGCCCGCGCAGTCAATCGTGTTTGAGGCCCTACTCGCGTTGCTCACCCGCGACGCCGACTCCGCCTTCCGCCGGTTCATTGAGTCCTAGGCCGGCGGTCCGCGCTCGACTTGGCCGCGCTTGACGCGGGCGCAGTTTCTGGTATCTACTGAGAGTCATAGTCTGCAGGTTGCAGTATGCAGGTTGCAGTGGGGAGTCCGTCTTGGCGTTCTTGGCGGTTCCTCTTCTGCTCAGAATGTGGAGGAAATGTGCTGAGTGATATTGAGATTGCACAGCGGGCGAAGCTGAGGCCGATTGCCGAGATTGCAGCCGGGCTCGGAATCACCGACCCGAATCTGATTCTGCCAAACGGGAACTACAAGGCGAAGCTGTCAGTCAGGCTGCTGGACCAGTTGAACGACAGGCCGGTCGGCAAGCTCGTCCTCGTGACCGCGGTGACGCCGACCAAGTACGGCGAGGGGAAGACCACCGTATCGACCGGTCTGTCGATGGCGTTCAACCGACTGGGGAGGAAGTCAATCGCGGTTCTGCGTCAACCTTCACTCGGGCCGGTGTTCGGCATCAAGGGCGGCGCCGCAGGAGGGGGGTATTCCCAGGTGCTGCCGATGGAGGACATCAACCTTCATTTCACCGGCGACTTCCACGCGGTCACGGCTGCACACAATCTGTTGTCGGCGATGCTGGACAATTCGATTCACTTTGACAATCCGCTGCGGATCGACGGCCGCGAGATAGCCTTCCCGCGCACGATTGACATGAACGACCGGGTGCTGCGAATGATGGTCGTGGGTCTGGGGGGCCGGGCGGATGGGCCGGCGCGCGAGGATAGTTGTGTCATCACGGCGGCGTCGGAAGTGATGGCGATTCTGGCCCTGGCTTTGAACCGGGCCGACCTGAAACAGCGGCTGGCCCGGATTCTCGTAGCCCAGAGCTACGACGACAAGCCGATCACTGCGAACGACCTCGGCGCGACCGGGGCGATGGCTGTGCTGCTCAAGGACGCCATCAAGCCGAATTTGGTGCAGACTACGGAGAACACGCCCGCGCTCATCCATGCCGGGCCGTTCGCCAACATCGCCCACGGTACCGCGAGCATCATCTCGATCAACGCGGCACTGCGTCTGTCGGAGTACGCGGTGGTTGAGGCCGGGTTCGGGTCCGACCTCGGGGCGGAGAAGTTCGTCGACATCGTCGCACCGCTCGCCGGCTGGAACGTCGCTGCCTGCGTGCTGGTGGCGACGGTCCGGGCGATGAAGCACCAAGGAGGAGCGAAGGACGCGAAGAAAGGGACGCTCACGCACCTGTGGAAGGGACTTGAGAATCTGCGCCGGCACATCGGGAACTGCCGGACGTTCGGGTTCGAGCCGGTCGTGGCGCTCAACCGTTTCGAGGCAGATACGGACGATGACCTTGAGCTGGTGAAGCGGTACTGCAACGAACACGGCGTGGCGTGCGAGGTGAGCACGGGATTCACTGAAGGCGGCAAGGGCTGTGAGGACTTGGCGCAGGCGGTGGTGAAGCAGATACAGGAGAAGCCGGGGCAGAACAAGCCGGTGTACGACAATGCCGCCAAGGTTGAGGCGAAAATCGAGGCGGTCGCCCAGAAGATATACGGAGCTGACCGGGTTGTGTATACACCCCGGGCCGAGCGCGACCTGAAGCGCATCTACATGCTCGGTTACGACAAGATGCCCGTCTGTATCGCCAAGACGCCGCTGTCTTTCTCGGACGACCCGGAGTGTGTGGGTGCCTGCGAGGGTTTCAGAATAGTCATTTCGGCGGTCCACATCCGTGCCGGAGCCGGGTATCTCGTGCCGGTGGCGGGCGAGATTGAGCTGCTGCCTGGGCTGGCCAAGAAGCCCAATGCGCTGAAGATAGACATCGCGGACGACGGGAAGCTGAGCGGGCTGTCGTGACGCATGCCTGACGCCGGACGCACCACGCCCGACGCGACCTAGGACGAGAGACGTGAAGCTCAGGCATCCAATGGACTACTCGCGGGCGAAGACTCGGCGTGAAGTCCTCATCCGTCAGCGTCGGGATTTGTGGACCCCGGAGCAGGTCGAGAGTCTGGCTTCGCACTTTCGACTCAGGCCCGGGATGAAGGTGTTGGATGCAGGCTGCGGGTTTGGATACGCCATGCGAACCTGGGGAAGATTCTGCATGCCCGGCGGCGAGTTGGTCGGACTGGACCGGGACCCGAAGCTGCTCGCTCAGGCTGTGCGGTTCTGCAGGAAGGAGGGGCTGGCGAGAGCAGCGCGGTTCGTCACTGGCGATATCTACAAGATGCCCTTCGAGGAAAACAACTTCGACCTCGCTCTGGCTCACGTCGTCTTCTGTCACTTGGCCGAGCCGGAGAAGGCACTGGACGAGATGATACGAGTGACGAGACGGGGTGGCTGCGTCGCGGTGTTCGATAACGCGATGACAGGCAGCGCCAGTTCGGGCTGGTTCAGCTGGTCGGATCCGACCGTTGGTGAGCGAATTCTGGCGTACGAGGTCGGAGTACGGATGATGGAGGGACGGCGCAGACTTGGCTTTGGCGATTGGTCCGTAGGTTGTTACATGCCGGCTCGGATGGAGGCACGCGGCATGGAGAATGTCGGCGTACGCATGAACGAGCGGGTTGTCTGGATAGCGCCACCCTATCGCTCGCCCGAGCAGCAGGTCGCCTACCAGAACATGCGGGAACGCCTGAAGGAGCCGTCCAGGTTCAGGTTGAGCAAGAGAGATATCGAGCAGATGCGGGCGGGCAGCCTGTCTCGCAGCAAATTCGTGCGAAACCATCGGCGAGGGCGCTCTGCGACGCGTAATCTCCGGAAGGCGATCCGGAGCCGTACCGCGGCATCCGCATGGTCCAGTCCGTTCTGGTGTATCTGGGGCTTCAAGCCCTGAAGTGACGGCGCTTGGTAGAGTGAGTCGGGAGTAGCCACCCGGACGGGCGGCGGTTTGCCTAGCCGGCGAAGAGGCTGTGGCTTGAGAAGTTGGGGTCGCTGGTCAGGTTCACGCCCAGCTTGCGCAAGCCTTCTTCGTCGCCAGGCGTGGGGATGTGCGTGCTGTGGACCTCGCAGCCCTGCAAGTCCTTCAGCCGCTCAAGTGCCAGGTGGGCTGTCGGGTTTGTGGTTGCGCTGACGCTTAGCGCAATCAGGGTCTCGGCCAGATCGAGGCTCACGGTCCGTTTCCTGAGGACGTGTCGGTTGAGGCCAGCGATGGCCTCAATCACCGCCGGTGACAGGAGATGGATTTGATCCGGGATCCCGGCAAGCTGCTTCGCCGCGTTCAGTATCAAGCTGGAAGCGGCGTGCATGGAGGTCGAGTTCTTGCCAGTTACTACGGAGAGCACTAAATGTTTGACAGCTTGAGGTCATGTTGCCGCATATCGGACGTGCTCTTCCGCAAAGTAACTCCTGACCACTTCTGGCTGGCGTTGCCGGCTGCGTAGGTAGGATCGGGCC
>VGIR01000111.1 GCA_016867815.1 candidate division WOR-3 bacterium
CGAGCAGTTGGATACGCTCCGGCGGGCGCTGGGAATGGCCGAACCGAAGACGGAGTCCAGCCTTCAGACTACCGGTCAAAAGCTGTCAGCCTGAGATGGATTCTACAGGAGAATTCGGACTTGACCGAGACAACCCCGAGTGCAGAGGGGATGTGAGTTGGGCGAACTACCGCCCTTGCTCTCCCGCCGGGTGCCCCAGGGACGGTCTACCGAGCAATCACCGCTGCTGTCTGCGGGTCAGCTTCCCGGAGAGCCCGGCACGGCGCCTGCTGAAAGGCCACGGAAGCTGCCTGCGCCTGCGGATGCGGGGTTTGACAAGCTGGAGTTCGTCCCTACGCTTTGAGGGCCAGAAGATGGACAACCTGAAGCCATTTCTTGCGGATGTGCTGAGTGGCGTAGCTGCTCAATACGCCGACATCCGGGTTGAAGAGTCGGAGGAGACTGGCATCGTCTATCGGGGGCAGGAACTCGACCAGATCGGGCGTTCGCTTGAGCGGGGCGGGTGCATCCGCGTGTTCCACAATGGCAACTGGGGTTCGGCGAGCTTCAACCAAATCGACGAGAAGCTGAAGGGTCTGGCCAAGGACGTAGCAGCCGGGGTCGAGGCTTTGCCGGCCAAACCGGAGACTCTCGGCTCGCTGCCCGCGCTCAGTGACAGCGTGACCGTACCGGAGGCAGACGACCCGCGAGAGGTTCCGCTGGCCGACAAGCATGCGCTCATCAAGCACTATAATGACATCCTGCTCAAGACCGCTGGCATCACTACGACGATGTCGATGTACCACGATGCCTTCCGCACGACCACGTTCCTCTCGTCCGAGGACCGCTGCATCACACAGGAGTCAGTGTACACCGGTTTCATGTGCCGCGCCCTGACCCGCGACGGCACCAACGTGCAGGACTATCATGACACGTTTGGTAAGACCGCGGGTTTCTCATCGCTTCAGAACCGCGAGCCGATGGTCGAGCGGATTGCCAAGGTGGCCATCGAACTGTTGAAGGCTGAGCCGGTTCCGGCCGGGAAGTACGACGTTATCATCGACCCATTACTGGCCGGTGTATTCGCCCACGAGGCTTTCGGGCACCTGAGCGAGGCCGACTTTCTGTCTACAAATGAGCGGCTGCGGGAGTTGATGAAGATCGGGACCAGGTACGGGGTCGATGAACTGACGATAGTAGACGACGGGACGATGCCGGGCGAGCGGGGCAGCTTCCGCTACGACGACGAGGGCAGTCCGGCGCAACGAACCGAACTCATCAAGGAAGGCCGCATTGCCGGCCACCTGCACGACCGGCAGAGCGCACAGCAGATGGCCGAGAAGGTGACAGGTAATGCCCGCGCGGTATCGTACCGTTTCTCTCCCATCGTCCGGATGAGGAATACCTACATCGAGCCGCGAGCTTTCAACATCGAAGACCTGCTTGATTCGGTCGAGCGCGGGCTGTACGTCTGCGGGTCGCGCGGCGGGATGACGGAGCTCGAGTCGTTCACCTTCTCATCCCAGTACGCGCGGCTGGTTGAGCACGGCCGGCAGACGAAGATGGTTCGCGACGTGGTGCTCTCCGGCAACATCTTCGAGACGCTCAAGAACATCGCCATGATCGGTGACGACCTGGTGATGTTCGGCGGGCTCGGCGGCTGCGGCAAGAACGGTCAGGGACCGCTGCCGGTCGGGCTGGGCGCGCCGCACATCCTGATCCGGAACGTCGTGATCGGCGGAAGATAGAACCGGATGTCTACCACCAAGACACAAAGGCACCAAGTTCGGGCATCAGGCCTGAACCCCAGAACCCCAGAACCCTCGAACCCGTTTCTTGAGTAGCTGATGGAAGACCAGATTCTGTCGCTGGCTGAGGCGCGGGGGGCGCAGGCCGAGGTGTTCGGTTCCGAAGAGACCCGGACGGTCGTCGAGTTCCGGGCGAATGAGTTCCATTCGCAGGAGAGCCGGCTGACTCACGGTCACGGACTGCGGGTGGTGAAGGGCGGTAGGGTCGGATTCAGTTCGAGCAGCAATCCGGACAAGGTCGGCGAGCTGGTCGACGCCGCATTCGAGACCGCCGAGTTCGGCAAACAGTGCTGTTTCGAGTTCCCCGGACCGGAACCAAGCCCGGCGGTGAAGACCTTCGAGAACCGGGTGATAGTGCTGCCCGCGCTGAAGATGATTGAGTGGGGCCGGGAGCTGGTCGATGCAGTGCGGGCCCGGGTTCCGGGCCTGAAACTCGACGTGACCTTGGACCGCACCTACGGTGAGACTGTGGTCGCGAACAGCGCCGGACTCAACAAACGCTTCGCACGAGCCAATCTCCAACTCTCTGCCACCGGCCTGCTGGTCAACGACGGGCTGGTCTGGATTTCGGAGTTTGAGAACCTGTCGTCGGGTAGTCCGCCGTCGATCGGCGCGCTGGCCGACCGAATCGAGGAGCGGGCCATCCTGGCGCGGTCGCGAGCGCGGCTGGCGACCGGAACCTACCCGGTAGTCTTCATGCCGACCGCGGTGCCGGACCTGCTCTATCCGCTCCTGGTCGGAGTGGGCGGCAAGCAGCTGGAGAAGGGCGTGTCGCCGCTCATCGACAAGGTGGGGCGGAAGCTTGTGGACGAGAAGATCACCATTGCCGACAACGGACTGCGCGATTTCGGGACGGCGTCCGCCCCTTTTGATGCGGAAGGTGTGCCGCGACGCCGGATCGAGCTGTTCGACCGCGGCGTGTTCAACGGGTTCTTGTTCGACCTGGCGACCGCGGGTGCCTGCGGCGCCGAGTCAACCGGTTCGGCCGTGCGCGACTACACAGCTCAGCCTCAGCCCGGGAAGAGCAACATCCAGCTCCTGCCCGGTGCGGCGCGCCTGAATGAGACGCTGGCAGGTATCCGCCATGGTCTGCTGGTCCATGAGTGCATCGGTGGCGGACAGTCGAACGTGCTGGCCGGAGATGTCGCGCTGAATGTGTCGTCCGGCCACTTGATCGAGAACGGCAAGGTGACCGGGCGCGTCAAAGATACGATGATTGCCGGGAACGTGTACGAGATGTTCGCCAACGTGGCGGCGGTAGGAGACACCGTCCGGGACCTCGGTTCATACCACGTGCCCTTCGTGATGTTCCCCAGGTTGAAGGTCGCCACGCGCGACTAGAAAGAGGAGCAGATGAAACGTACCAAAGGGAAGGGTATCAAACTAGCAGGGAATCACGGGCGGAGGGGACGGAGCCGGGCAATTGGAGCTCTTGATCCCGGAACCCTCGACCCTTCTCCTCTCGAAGTCTCGCCGGAACGGCTGGTCTGGACCTGCCCGACCGACTGCCTGAAGTTCGATACGACAGATGACCTGCGGGTCACTGACGGTATTGTCGGCCAATCGCGGGCAGTCGACGCGCTGAACATGGCGCTGGAGATAGAGTCGATCGGGTACAACGTCTTCGTCTCCGGTCCGGTCGGCACCGGCCGGACTACGACGGTCAAGAACCTGCTCGAGTCGACGCGGGCCCGGCCCACGGAGCTCGACGACAAGTGCTACGTTAACAACTTCCGCGACCCGGACCAGCCCCGGCTGCTCTGCCTGCCCGCAGGCAAGGGACAGGAGTTCCGCAGCGACATGGACGCCTTCGTCGACTTCCTGGTGAAGAACGTGCCGCTGCTGCTCGAAAGCGACGCCTACCAGCAGCGGCGGCAGGCCATCGTTGACGGGTACAAGGAGCGGGGCGGAGCCAGGGTGCGCGAGTTCGAGAAACGCGTGCTCGCCGAGGGCTTTTCCCTGGTCCAGACCGGGCCGCTCGCGCGCCCGGAACTGGCACCTATCGTCGAGAAGCAACCGGTCAGCGTTGACGCTCTGCCGGCCCTGGCGGAAGAGGGTAAGCTCACCGCTGAGCGTGTCGGGGAAATCAAAGCGCGCTACCAGGAGCTGAGCGGTGAACTGGCGGCCATCTTCAAGGAGATCCGCGACCTGGAAAAGGAGGCTCGCGACGCCCTGGCAAAGCTCGACGACAGCATCATCCGCCCGGTGGTCGAGGAACGGCTGGCAGACATTGAGGAACGCTGCCACGGTCGGAGGAAGAACCACGCGCCGAAGCATGGCAGGCACCTGTACTGCTACGACCCGAAGGCGATGCACGACTACCTGGCCGAGGTCAAGGATGCTATCCTGACCCGGCCTGACGCGTTCCGCCAGAGGCCTCCGGCCGATGGCGAGCCGGTGGCCGCCCCAATCGACCCGTACCTCGAGTTCCGGGTCAACGTCCTGGTCGACAACTCCCACACCCGGACCGCGCCGGTGATTTTCGAGACCAACCCGAACTACAAGAACCTGTTCGGTTCGATCGACCGGGTCTGGGACCGGGGAGGGCAGTGGCGGGCGGATTTCTCCAGGATCAAGGCCGGATCGGTGCTGCGGGCGGACCACGGCTTCCTGGTTATCAACGCGCTGGACGCGCTGACCGAACCCGGCGTCTGGCAGGCGCTCAAACGGACCTTGCGCAACCGGCAGCTTGAGATCACCGGCGGCGACCCGTACTCCGCCTTGTTCGGCGCGGTCGGGCTGAAGCCGGAACCGGTGGCCATAGACCTCAAGGTCATCATGATAGGCGACCCCCAGATCTACTCGCTGCTGGCCGGCGCGGACGAGGACTTCAAGAAGGTCTTCAAGGTCCGAGCCGACTTCGACTGGGTGATGGACCTGAGCGAAGAGGCAGTCGCCGACTATGCGCAGGTCGTGAAGGCGCTGTGCCAGAAGGAGAAGCTGCGGCCGTTCGACCGCTCGGGCGTGCTCGGGGTCATCGAGCACGGGGCGCGGCTGGCGGGACGGCAGAACAAGCTCTCGACCCGCTTCAACATCATCACCGAGCTGCTGACCGAGGCGAACCACTGGGCGGGCAAGGCCGGGGCGAAGGCCGTTGGGTACGAGCACGTGCGGCAGGCGATAGACCGCCGCCGGGACCGGGTCCGGCTGTCCGAGGTTAAGCTGCAGGAGGCAATCCGGCAGGGGACCATTTTCATCGACGTGACCGGAGTCAAGGCAGGGCAGGTTAACGGGCTGGCGGTCTACGACACCGGTGAGCACGCCTTCGGCATCCCGACCCGGATCACCGCCAAGACCGGGGTCGGCGCTGCCGGAATCATCAACATCGAGCGCGAGGCCCAGCTCTCCGGACCCACTCACGACAAAGGTGTCTTCATTCTCGCGGGCTACCTGCGTCACAAGTTCGCTAGCCGCCAGCCGCTGATCCTCTCCGCCTCCATCTGCTTCGAGCAGTCCTACGGCGGAGTGGACGGTGACTCGGCCTCGTCAACCGAGGTCTATGCATTGCTCTCCGACCTGTCCGGCTTGCCCATCCGGCAGGACCTGGCCGTGACCGGCTCGGTCAACCAACTGGGAGAGGTCCAGCCCATCGGCGGCGTCAACTGGAAGATAGAGGGCTTCTTTGAAGCGTGCCAGGCACGCGGCCTGAGCGGGAAGCAGGGCGTGCTCATCCCGAAGGCCAACCTGCCCGACCTGATGCTCAGACCCGAAGTGGTGGCCGCGGTCAAGGACGGCAAGTTCCACATCTACGCGGTCTCGACAATCGACGAGGGCGTCGAGTTGCTGACCGGCCTTCCGGCCGGCAGGGCCGACGATAGGGGGCACTATCCGCGCGAGACCGTCAGCGGCCGCGTGATGGCGCGGCTGGCCGAACTGGCCCGGCTCTACCAGGACTTCAAGCCGGACAAGAACGGCAAGGACAAGCCGAAGAAGAAGGCCGCCAGGCCGGAGAGAAAGCTCCCGCGCCGCGGACGGCGCTAGCCGGATACCCTCTGCGTTGCGACGCCCGGGCCCGGCCCGGGCGTCTGCCTTTCCCGGCAAGACAGGCCTTGACTGGATAAAGTCAACTAAATAAACTTTCAATGTGGTCAACCATATCGCCGCGGCGGTGTTCTTCTATGTCATGCTTTCGCTGGGCGCCGCCCCGGCGCCTGCCGCCGGAACCAGATACGCCCGGGCGCGCTACTGGCTGCTCAACTGGCACCTGGGACCGGCGTATCTCGATTCCTGTGCTGCCGTTCTCGCGCCAGCCGTCGGCTGCGGAGCGGAGCGGGAAGAGAGGCTCGAGCTCCGCGCCCGGCTGCTGATGGTGAAGGGCGACCGAGAGTCGAGTCCGGCGTCGAGGGCCGGCTGGTATGCCTCCGCGCGCGCAGCGGCCGAGACCTTGCGCGCGCTGAACGAGCGAAATCCCTCCGGGCACGTCTGGTGGGCAGTGGCGCAGGGGAGAATCCTCGAACTGCAGGGGATGGTTGCAGCGGCGAGGGGCGCGGCAGCGGTGCGGCGGGAAAACGAGCGGGCGCTGGAGCTCGATCGCGACTGCGCGCTGGCCGGCTTCGCGCTCGGGCGGATGTATGAGGCACTTCCCGGCCTGCTCGGCGGCGGAGCGAAGAAGGCTGAGGTCCGGTACCGACGCGCGCTCGCCAGCGACTCGAACTACACTATCATCCGGCTGGCATTGGCCCGGGTGCTGGTGAGGCTGGGCCGCTGCGAAGAGGCGAGGGCAGAACTGGGACGGCTGCTCGCGACGGCCAGTCCGTCCAACCCGGCCGAAGCAGCGTTGGAAGACCGTCCGACAGCAACAGCGCTGCTGGATTCGCTCGGCGGCAGCGAGCCGGCCCGGGCGGGCAACTAGCTCGTCCGCGGCGTGAAGACGAGGGCCGCGGAGTTCAGGCAGTATCGTAGCCGGGTCGGCGGGGGGCCGTCGGGAAAGACGTGGCCGAGGTGTGCGTCACACAGCGCGCACAGGATCTCCACCCGCTCCATACCGTAGCTGCGGTCAGTCCGCTCGGTGATGTTCTCACTCGCGAATGGCTGGTAGAAGCTCGGCCAGCCGGTGCCGGACTCGAACTTCGCATCCGAGGAGAACAACGGCAGGCCGCAGCAGACACAGCGGTAGACACCAGGTTCCTTGTTCCTCAGCAGCCCGCCGCAGAAGGCGGGCTCGGTCCCTCGGTAGCGGGTGACGCGGTACTGCTCGGGCGTCAGCAGCCGCTTCCACTCCGAGTCCGGCTTCACGACCTTGTCCACGGTCTCCGGCGCGGCCGTCTTCCCGTCCGTGCCAAGGAAACGAACCACTGCTTTTCCTGCCGGCAGATTGCTCACGATATCACCCTCCGCTGGTCCAGACTTTGTATCAATCCTCGCCCCGGCGCTATACCCGCCGCAAGAAAACGCAACAACAACGGCTGCAGACAGCGCCAACATACGCCATACAGTATTTTTCATCCTGCAATTGGTTAGACTGCCTCTCAGTGCGGGAGGTTTTGGCTCAGACGGGTCGAGTCGGCTCAATTCGCCATGGGGAGTATCTGTGTCCGCGACCGCTATGTTGCCGGCAACCGTCAGGTGCGAAGGGCTCGACCGCTCAGTTGCCCGGGACCGGGGGCACCCACTTGATGTTGCCTAGAGCGTTGTCGTGGAAGGTGTTGGCCTGCTTCAGTGCCAGCGTGTCCGGGACCGAAGCGGTCTTGAAGCTGACGCCCCAGCCCGCGCTGTAACCGAAATCGCAGCCGGTTATGACCGGGTTGCTGTTCTTGACGTAGAGCAGGCAGTCGCCGTTCTGGCCGCCGTACGAGAAGTCGCAGTTCCGGAACTCGCTCTCGCCGATCTGGTTGCCGTAGACGTAGACGCCGTAGAAGCTGCCCGGCGACGGGCTTGCGGACGCCGAAGTGAACCTTACCCGTCCCGCCGTACCGTCGGCGACGATCCGGGCCGGCGTGGGCGTGCCCGCGTTGCCCACCTTCAGCGTGCCGAGGTCCTTGAACCGGATCTCGGTGCCGGGCTGGATGGCTAGGACCGGGCTGTTCGACGAATGGAACACGTAGACGTCCCTGATGACATAGGACACGCCGAGGTCGGGCCAGGTCGTGCTGACCGGGAGCCAGCCGTACAGCTCCACGCCGGTGGAGTCGTTGCCTGAGAAGACGTTGCCGTCGGCGAGCTGCGGGCCGACGTGCATCGCGTAGCTGAGGTTGGCAGTGATCTGGTTGTCGCGGAACGCACCGAAGCCGGAGCTGTCCACGCAGAAGACCCCGAACCCGGCGCTCTGCCGTACTATGCAGTCGCTTACTACGGAGAGCACTAAATGTTTGACAGCTTGAGGTCATGTTGCCGCATATCGGACGTGCTCTTCCGCAAAGTAACTCCTGACCACTTCTGGCTGGCGTTGCCGGCTGCGTAGGTAGGATCGGGCC
>VGIR01000112.1 GCA_016867815.1 candidate division WOR-3 bacterium
GCGCCAGGGATTGACCAGCGCATACTCCTGCTCCCGGCGCTCGACCTTGACGCGCTGGTTGATCGTCAGGTAACATCAATCGTAGCAGCAATGCGCAAAGGGGGTCACGATGTGCCCGGGCCGGCCCGAAGCGTCCGCAGTCGGAACCTACACGGTCTGCCCCGACGAACTGACGCTGCCGCACGGATGCCGACCGGGCGTGCGCCGGCGTTCCTCCCGGCGCGGAATCACGCTCTCGGCCAGCCTGCGTACCGGCGCCGGGTCGCATCCATGTCTGGCGTAGTGCTCATCAGTAGCGAGCGCTTCGACCTGTCTGCGACACTCACCAGCCTCGGGCGCCGCGCTCTACGAGACAACAATGGGCGAATCCTATCGGTAGTTCTTATGACTCCTCTACTCTCCGTCTGGTATTCTCGCTTACCTCGAAATGACACCTCCGCTTGACAGCGGTGCCAAACGGTCTGCGGGCCGCCGACTGATAGTCGCTTGAGATTGAGTCCAACCCCAACCTTTGACATCCGCTCATGCTGCCTGGCGACTACATCAGGAAGAGGAAGACGTGACCCCAGAGAAGTCGAGACTCAGGTCTAGTCCGAGACGCGCTACGAACCCGACCTGGACTTTTCCCCTCCGCCCGACGGTGACACCACACCGCCTCGACATCCCGGTAGCCAGACTCATTCGTGCCCCAGAGTCCTTGACTTGGCAGCCTTGCTCTCTAGAATACAAGCCCATGTCAATCGATACCCTCGAACTGAAGTCGTGCATCCAGTGCGGGCGGTGCTCAGGCGGCTGCCCGGTTTCCATGAAGTCTACCCTGAACCCCCGCAAGCTGGTCTACTGCTACGTGAACGACCAATGCCAGCACCTGAGCGCGGATGAACTGGGGCTGTGGGAGTGCACGACCTGTACTACCTGCACCGAACGCTGCCCGAAGGCCGTTCGTCCTTCCGACCTCGTGGTAGAAATGCGGTCCAAGATCATCGAGAGCGGCCGTATGACGACCCAGATTCAGGGCGCCTTGGAGAGCACCTTTGTGCAAGGCAACCCGTGGGGCCGGGGCAGAGAGAAGCGCATGGAGTGGGCGGCCGGCCTTGACCTGTCGATTCTGAAGCCGGGGGACAAGACTGACGTGCTGCTCTTCACCTGCTGCACCAACTGCTACGACCCACGGTGCCAGCCGGCAGCACAAGCCCTGGTCAAGTTGTTGCGCGCGGCCGGTATCGAGTTCGGGGTCATCGGCGAGGAAGAGACGTGCTGTGCCAGCGAGCAGAAGCGCATCGGCGAACAGGGGATGTTCGAGGAGTTACGGAACTCGAACACGAAGCTCATCAAGGAACGGAACCCGAAACGGATTGTCGTTACCTCTCCACACAGCTACAATGCACTCAAGAACGACTATCCAGGAATCGACGTGCCGGTGACGCACTATACGGAGCTACTTGCCGAGTTGCTGGAAGCCGGGAAGCTGAAGCCCAAGCGCCAACTCGAAGAAGTAGTCACCTACCACGACCCCTGCTACCTTGGCAAGCAAAATAAGGTGTACGAGCAGCCGCGCCAGGTGCTTCGGGCACTCGCCGGGGACCGTTTCGTGGAACTCGACCGCTCGCGCGAAACCAGCCTCTGCTGCGAAGGAGGAGGCGGACGAATGTGGTTTGAGTCAGCAGGCAAGGGACGACTGGCCGAAACCCGCGTGACCGATTCCATCGACCTCGGGGCCACGATCCTCGCCACTGCCTGCCCGTACTGCACGCTGACCCTTGAGGACGCGGTCAAGACGACCAATTCCGAGGCCAAGCTTCGCATCAAGGACGTTAGCGAACTGCTGGCCGAGGCGATCTAGCAGACCAGGAACCGGAGACCAAAGACGGAAGACCATTCCGAATCCTGGTTCCGGCTTCTGGCGTCTGGTTCTTGAACTTTGACCTGCAACCCAACGGCTCCCTCATGAGACTTGCGCGCGCCCTGCTCAGGCTCTTTGCGTTCCTCCCCCAGCTGGCAATGGCAGGCCTGTTTCCGGGCCTGCCATCGGCTGAGAGCATTGCCAACTTCCGCCCGCCGGCCAGCACGCGCATTCTCGACTATCGGGGCCGGGTCATCTTTGACTTCTACCAGGAGAAGCGCCGCCCGGTACAACTCGAGTCCATCCCGAGTTGTCTGCGTGAGGCCGTGGTCGCCATCGAGGACAAGAGATTCTACAGCCACTGGGGCATTGACATCGCCCGCATCCCGGGCCTGGCCCTGAGCATGGTGAAACGTGCCGGCGGCATCAAGGGCACCTCAACCATCACCCAGCAGCTCGCCCGCTCGATGTTCCTCACGCCGGAACGAAGCATAACCCGCAAGGCCAAGGAGATGGCGCTGGCGGTCGAACTGGAGCGTCACTACTCGAAGTCCGAAATCCTCGAGATGTACTTCAACCAGATCTGGTTCGGCGGCTCGGTCTACGGCGTAGAAGCCGCGGCCGAGAAGTACTTCGGCAGAACCGCCGCCGGATTGAACCCGGTAGAGTGCGCCACGCTGGGCGCGATGCTCGCCAACCCCTCGGCCTATTCACCCTACAACCATCCCGACCGCCTTATCACCCGGCGCAACTTCTTCCTGACCCGGATGTTCCGGCTCGGCTGTATCTCCCAGAAGGAGCTCGACTCCGGCCTTGGGCAGCCGCTGACCGTACTGCCGCCAGGCGCCGGCGGTAACCTCGCCCCCTACTTCGTAGAGGAAGTCCGTCGCTACATGATGGATAGGTACGGAGCGGACTTTGTCTACAGGTCGGGCGCCGTGATCCATACGACGCTCGACCTCGATATGCAGCAGGCGGCGAACCTGGCCTTGCTTTCACACCTGCGGCAGATGGAGAAGGACTACAGGCTGAGCCCAACTCTCTCGGCCTACGACTCGGCGGCCAGACGCGATTCGACCCTTGGCCCTCCCAGGTACCTGCAGGGGGCGCTGCTGGCGATGGACGTGCGGACCGGATACGTCCGGGCGCTCATCGGCGGCCGGGACTACAAGCACAGCGAATTCAACCGGGCAACGCAGGCAAAGCGGCAGGCAGGATCCGCATTCAAGCCGTTCGTCTTTGTCGCCGCTGTTGACAACGGCATCACGGCCGCGGACATCGAAGCGGACTCGGCCATTACCATCCCAATAGCCGGTCAGCCGGACTACAGGCCCCACAACTACGACGGCACGTTCCTCGGTCGCATCAGCCTGCGCCGGGCGCTCGCCCTTTCCCGCAACCTCGTGGCCGTCCGCCTGATCGCGAAGGTCGGGCCCGAGCTGGTAGTCCGCTACGCCACTACCATGGGCATCAGCGGGATACTGCAACCGGTGTACTCCCTGGCCCTCGGCTCGGTCGAGGTCACGCTCCTTGATTTGGTAGATGCATTCAGCACGCTTGCGGGCGGCGGCATCCGGGTCAAACCCATAATGGTCACGCGGGTGGAGGACGCACAGGGCGCCGTCCTGGAGGAGAATCGACCGGAACAACAGCCGGTCTTGCGCCCGCAGACAGCGTACGTCGTCGCCAACATGATGCAAAGCGTCATCAACGAAGGCACGGCCACGGTCATTCGGCAACTCGGATACCAAGGACTGGCTGCGGGCAAGACCGGCACAACGGACGACTACGCGGACGCGTGGTTCATCGGCTTCACTCCTGAGGTCACCTGCGGTGTCTGGGTCGGGTTTGACAAGAAGAAGACCATTTTCAGTGGCGCCACCGGCGGTGCGGTTGCGGCGCCGATCTGGGCCGACTTCATGAAAACGGTACGCCCGGACTCTCTCCCATCCGACAGCTTTTCCGTCCCGGACAGCATAGCCACTGCTGCCGTCTGTGAACAGACCGGGCAATCCGCCACCCCATCGTGCCCACTCGTACGCTACGAGATCTTCGTCGCCGGGACTGAACCGAAGACCGCGTGTACGCTGCACTCACGGCGGTAGCAGGCCCCAGGTTCGGTTTCCGCATACTCGCCTCCGAGCAGCGACCAGGAAGTAGAAGTGCAAAGGACGAGTTGCAGAGGAGAAGGCAGGGAATTGGTATACGAGGGCGGCCGTTGGTCACTTGTGTTCTCCTCGTTGCTCTATTCTAGGTGAACTGCCGGACAAGACCTATCTGCAACTCCTGCCCGCTGGCGTGACGGCGCGAACAGGCACGCCGGAATTCGTCTGCACCTCTGACATCTGACTTCCAGCTTGTGGATCCAGTCTCGCCCATCGGCGCTGCCTCTCCTCTCCCCCAGTTTGACTTTCGCGTCCCTGCCTCTAACATTCCTCGGTGCTCCTGCTCGCCATTCTCCTCATCGCCCAGCCAACCGACACAGTGAGAGCCGACTCGGTCGGCCGGGACATCATCTACTACGGCGGCAAGCGGGTCATCTTCTCCGCCAAGACCGAGGAAGTCGTTCTGCTCGACTCAGCCTGGGTGCGCTATCGCGACATGTCGGTCCACTCGGACTCAATACACTATGACGTGAAGCGGCACCAGTTGTCGGCCCATGCCGACGTGCTGTTCACATCTGGGTCTGAGAACATCACCGGCAACCTGCTTCGCTACGACGTCGACTCACGCAAGGGTATGATGCGCACCGCCTATACCACGGTCGAGAACGGCTTCTTCAGAGCCGACGAAGTCTGGCTGGTGCGAGAGAAGGTGCTCGACGCGCGCGGCGGATCGTACACAACCTGTGACCGGGCGCACCCCCACTACGACTTCTACGGTCCGAGAGTGAAACTGCTGATGGACGACGTGGCGATTACCGAGCCGGTGGTGTTCAAACTCTTCGGTGCTCCGATTCTTGCTGCCCCATTCTGGATGGTCCCGGTCGCGTCCAAACGCCGGTCTGGGCTACTGCCTTTCAAGATCGGCAACTCGTCAACCGAAGGCCTCTACTCCAAGAACATCGCCTACTACTGGGTCATCAATGACTACTCGGACATGACCTTCTATGCGGACGTCATGACAAAGCGGGGGATTCAGGGTCGGGCGGAGGCTGTTTACATAGTCACACCCTTTGCTCAGGGCAACATCAATGCCTCCTACATTCGCGAGTGGGACACGCGACAACAACGCTACAGCGTGTCTGCCGCCCACCGGTCAGACCGCTTCTTTCTGGGCTCTCAGCTCGACGGCAAGCTGGATTTGATGTCGGACGCAACGTACATCCCCGACTACTCCGAAGACCAGCTCGAATGGCTGAAGCCCGATCTCTTTTCATACGGGCAGATCTCTCGCAGCCTGCGGCGCGTGGGCAGCGTGACGATACTGGCTCAACGAAAGACCGAGTTCGCGAGACACATCCGCTGGGCAGACTTTCCTTCGGTCAAGCTCTCGATCGCTCAGCGACCGTTGTTCGCCGGCTGGAACCTGTCGCCTTCCGCTTCCTTCCTGCATCACACCGCCGACACTCTCGACACCACAAACACCATAGTTGCGGCCCGAACGCGCGACCTGCTGGGCAGCGGCGCCCTGGGTATCTCAAGCCCGGCCTACTCCATTGGCCCGCTGGGCACCGCGACCGTATCGGAACGTGTCTCCTTCAACGAGGGCATCAAGTACCACAATGACAGCCTGGGCGAGCACCCGCGCAGCATCTCCAACGCGCTCACGGCAAACATGGAACAGCGCTTCATGGGCACGCTCGGCCTGACCGAAGCCGTCTCCATTAGTCAATCGGACAACCTGCGCGATACCGTGCCGATCAAGGTAGCGTACGCCGGCAGCGTAACCGGTCGGGCGACTCTCTACCGCGTATACAGCCTCACTTCATACGGCGTGCGCGGGCTTCTGCACACCGTCACACCGACCGCGGCACTTGCCTACGAGCCCAGAGTGGACTCGGGACCGTTGTTCGGCCGCCCCCACCTGCTCGACCCGCAGATAGCCAGGCTGGGTCTTGGCTTTGGCAACAGCTTCCAGGCCAAAGTTGACACCTCCGGCACCAAACGAGACCTCGGCACGCTCAACCTGGCCACCTCCTACAACTTTCTCGACAGCGCTTCAAACCCGCTGAAGCGCCTGAGTCCATTGACCGGCACCGTTTCTCTGGACCCCCTCCAGGGCCAGAAGTTGAACCTGTCGGTCGACGCCTCGGCCGGGTTCGACTTCGATTCGCTCGCCTTCAGCCGGAGCTACTCGGTCGCCACTACGTTCAACCTCAATCGTATCAGTTTCGACTCGGCCCGGGTCGAACGTGGATTCCAGGTAGGTCTCAGCCACACCTACATCCGCAGTCCTGCAGGCAGTCCGGCCCACATGATCACCGGCAGCGCAGCGTTTGCCATTCCAGGCTGGAAGCTGAGCCTGACCGACTTCGGATACAACTTCGCTGAGAAGCAGGTCACAAACTATGGGCTACTGCTCACCAAGGACCTCCATTGCTGGGAGGCATTTGCCAAGCTCCAGAAACTCGGGACACGCTGGAGTTACGATTTTGAGGTCCGCATCAAGAAACTGCCGGACCTGAAAATCGGCAAAGGCACGTTCGGCAGCCTGCTTCCCAGGATTGGAGAGTGATGGATCTCATCCTTGCCTCTACCTCGCCGCGTCGTCGCGATCTGTTGCGGCGGCTGGGCTTCCGCTTCCGGATTGTGGCCCCGGTGGCCAGCGAAGAGCCGGAAGCTGTTGGACTCAAGGCCGGAAGTGCGCCCAAACGGTATGCGGTCGCTTGCGCCAAGGCCAAGGCCACATCAGTCGCTGCGTTCTACGGCAACAGTCGCAGCGGTCAGCACGCGGGGCCAGGGTGGGTCGTAGGTGTGGACACGATTGTCGTCTGCGGCAGAAGGACTCTGGGCAAGCCGCGCAGCCGGGCCGAAGCCAGCAGGATGCTGAACATGCTGTCCGGACGCACGCATACGGTGGTCTCCGCAGTCGCAGTAGTACGGATGCCGGAGGGCAACGTCCTTGCCGCTTCCGAGTCCACCCAAGTCACATTCCGCAAACTGGGCGGGGATGAGATCGAACGCTATGTCGCCGGGCCTGAACCCTACGACAAGGCGGGAGCCTACGGGATCCAGGAGCAGGCGTCCATCTTTGTCAGCCGCGTGTCCGGATGCCTGCTGAACGTCGTCGGACTGCCCGTGCCCCTGCTGCTCAAGCTGCTGCGGGACTCCGGCTGGCGTCAGTAGCGGCTCTGCAACTCAGCGGTCAAGGACGGCGAGGTCCTAAGGCCCGGCCTTCCAGACGTTCAGCCAGTAGCCATAATCCCCGGCACCCCGCGTGTTGTCGACTACCACGTGATACAACCCGAATGCGTCGACCCTGACTGAGAATGTGCTGGTTTCGTGAGGCCGCTGCCTAATCAAGGCGACAGCAGGTTGGCCGGCCACCCACTTCACGAAGTTGGTGTCATCCATCAGCTGTAGATAGATTTCCCCCTCGTCCGACCCGCAGTAGCCGTAGAGCCAGTAGCCGGCACGCACGCTGTCCGACCATGACTGGAAGTCCCCCGCCTTCACCGAGGCATCCCAGAACAGCACGCCTGTGGTCTCGGCCCGTACCGTCACGTTCAGGCTGTCCACCGCTGTCAGTCCGTCTTCGTCAGTGACGGTAACCCGTATGACGCCGTCACCCGAAGACTCGGGCGCGAACCAGCGGACCCTGTCGCCCCAGTTCCAGCCAAGAGCGCCACCCTCCCCGGACCAGGAATATGAGAGCTGCCTCGAGTCCGGATCGGTAGCGTTGCAGACGTAGTCCGCGCTGTCCCGCGCCTCTACCGACCGGCTGCCGTCAATCGAGTCTATGACCGGTGGGTCTTTGGGTTGCGGACACCCGGCGATACCGAGCAACAGCAGCACGAGCAGCGGCGGCTGGACCAACCGTGACCGTCTGATCACAACTTCAGTTTTACCAGCCAGATCTGTGGCTGTCAAATGAATCGTAAGCGGTCTCTTGACTGGCCCGTCTCCATCCCTAGAATCCACCCTGCCGCGCAAGCCGTGCGAGCCGAAGTGGCGGAACTGGCAGACGCAGCGGACTCAAAATCCGCCGTTCAGCGATGGACTTGTGGGTTCGACTCCCACCTTCGGCACTCTTCTCGATCAAGCTCACTGGCAAAGCTGCCCGGACCTCAAAGCCATCGCGTTCAGCGATGGA
>VGIR01000113.1 GCA_016867815.1 candidate division WOR-3 bacterium
AGGCGTACCTGGCGGCTGCGGTCATGAACCTCAAGTGCCTGGTGGCACACGGCGGCGGACGTCCGGCAGTGACGCAGGCCGCCCAACTGCTGCGGCGGGCAGCCACGGCAGTCTACTCAGCTATCAAGACAGCGCTCTGGCGACCGTCCCGCGTCACATCCGTGCTCGCGGTCTGAAATCACACCCCCAACAGTAGTTTCTCAACAGCCCCACAGCCACCTGTTACGGGGCGATGTCATGGCGCGGCGGGATGGCTGGACTGAACGAGAAATGAAGTCGGCACGCCTGTGAGGAGTTTTCGACACGACCCACGGTCACTGTCATTGCTGCGGGGACGAGTTGGTGTTCGAGCGACATCATGACAATGGAGGCTCAGCGACAGTAGATGACTACTGACCCGGCCCAAGTCATCTTGGATTTCCGATTCCGGATTGTCGATTGGCGGAGCGGACGACAACGGCCGACGGTTCCGGCCTCGCATGGACAGACAGGTCCTGTGTTGACCGTCTGCAGAGCGCGTGCTGAGAAGGAGAGCCGGGCCAAGCTCTTTTGACTTGCTGACGATTCAGTCCTAGACTCTGACGTCCGCTCAACAACCCAACGGAGGAAAGTGTGCTGCTACTTGTTCTCACTCTGATTGCGCAGACGCCATCGTGGCGCTGCGGCACGCCGGTTTTCGAGACGATGAAGACGGCAGTCCCGGTTCCGATGCCCGGAGAGGTACAGTCCCCGTGCGGGGACAGTCCCCGACAGACCGCGCCGCGGCTGGGCGAGAAGCGGACGATGTGGCTGCAGAACATGTCGGTGATGCCGCCGGTGCAGTACCAGGGCAGCCTGACCTGCCGCGGTACCGGCAACCACGTCTACGTGATGGTCGAAGACTCGGCCTGGAATGCCGGACTGCTCGACTCGGCCCGCGTGGCCCGCATCATCGACCGTTTCGACCACACCAGCCCGCGCGACTCGCTGCACGGAGCCTGGTATCACAACACGACCGCTTTCGGCCAACCGCCGAACACGATTGACAACGATTCGCTGATATACCTCATCTATCACAACATCGGCACGTTCATGGGCAACTCGTTCGACGGGTTCTGGATGTTCTTCGACGAGTACTACGACACGACTTCGATGCGCCAGTGGGGCTATCACTCCAACGAAGTCGAGTGCGTCTATCTCGACCTCCATCCCAACGACCCTTCGACCGACTACCGCATCGCCATCGCCGCCCACGAGTTCGAACATATGATCCACTGGAACTACGACCCGGCCGAGTCGCTCTGGGTAAACGAAGGCTGCGCCGAGCTGGCGATGTGGCTCTTCGGTGCGCCCGACGCCATCTCCGGCTTCAACAGCACGCCGGACAACGACCTGACCAAGTGGAACGGCGACTGGGCCGACTACATCAAGACCTACTTGTGGACGCTCTTTCTCTACGAGCAGTACGGCAACCGGGGCGGCAACAGCCTGATCCGCAACATCGTCGCCTCACCGTACGTCAACATCGCGGGAGTGGATTCGGCGTTCGCGGCTACGGGACTGTCCGCGCGCTTCGAGGAAGTGCTGGACCACTGGGTGCTGGCAAACGTCATCAACGACACTTCGTACCTGGGAGGGAAGTACGGCTACTTCGGTGAGCGCGTGCCGAGGTTCGGCAACGCCGGCATCCATGCGGCATACCCGGTGTCCCGCAGCAACAGCCTAGACCGCTGGGCCGGAGAGTACATCCTCTTCCTGAAGGGACTGAACCTGCAGCTGGGCTTCGACGGCAACGACGCGGCCGACTTCCGCGTCTTCACGGTGGCCAAGGACACCCTCGGCCACCGGCTGATTCTCGACACCCTGGGCCTTGACTCGCTGCAGGCTGGCTCGATATCGGTCCCGGGCTCTGACACCGGCTACCAGTCGGTCTGGCTCGTGCCCTCAAGCCACTACCCGAGCGGCCGGATGAGCTACTCCTATACGGCCTCGGCAACGGGCATCGCGGAAGCGAGCTTCAGGCCACAAGCCTCATGCTACCAGCAGGCGGGACCGACGGTCGTCCGGGCCGGTGCCCGACTCAGGCTGCCGGCAGCAGCGGTACTGCACGGAATCGACGGCCGCACAGTGGACTCGGACGCCTCGCTGTCTGCGGGTGTCTACTGGATGTCGGCCAAAGAAAGTCCTCCCCGCAAGGTCGTGGTAGTGCCGTAGCGCTGGACCGATTGACTCCGCTTTTTGGCAGCACTAGAATTGACCATGGCTAAAAAGAACATTGAGGGTATCTGGGACGATGTCCGGGTGTGGCTGACTGACGCCACCAAGACCGCACTCAAAGAAGCCGAAGACCTGACCCGCCGCGGCCGGCTAAAGATGGACCTGGTGCGCCTGAGCCGCGAACTCGAGAAGAAGATGGCCGACCTGGGTGTGAAGGTGTATGGCCGCTGCTCGCGGACGCCTGACGCTCCAATCATTGTCGACGACGAACTGCGCGGGCTGATGCGGGATATCGCGAGGATCCAGGCCGACGTGGAGAAAAGCCAGCAGGAGTACGAGGCAGAGAAGAGAGTCTAGAACAAGTCAAAGGCCGAAAGGCAGAAGCCAAGAGCCAAATCTGTCGGACCGGGCGGGTTTGACTGTTGGCTTCTAGCTTGTAGCCTGTGAGCCTCTGGCCGGCTACTTCTTTCCGCTGCGTCCGGGCTCTTCCAGAGGAATGCCCTTCGCGCAAAAGGGGCAGGCCGAGGGCTCGTAGGTCGCCACCTGCTGGCGGAATGCTCCGAAAAGAGGTGCGCCGAAGTCGACCCCGGCGCTTCGGTCTACGTAGACTCCGACGCCGATGACCTTTGCCCCGGACGGCTCGATCGCGGCAAGGGTCTCTTTGATGGACCCGCCGGTTGTCAGCACGTCATCAACCACCAGCACGCGGTCCTCTGCTCCGAGCCGGAACCCCCGTCCGATCTTGCGCCCCAACTCCGCCTTCTCTGCGATGACGCACCGGGACCCGAGCTGCCGGGCGACTTCGTAGGCGATGATGATGCCGCCGGTCGTGGGTCCGCAGACGACGCTCGCATTCTCCTTGCGGAACCGGTCAGCAACTGCCGCGGCAAATGCTTCGCAGACCGGAGGCTGTTCGAGAATCCGGAATTTCTCAAAGTACTTGTCCGAGTGCTTCCCCGATGTCAGCAGGAAGTGCCCCTCCCGCAGAACGCCGTACTTCTTGAGTAATCCTCCCAGGTCTTGTGCCATCTATCCTCCCATCTGCTTTCGGATGTCCGCTATCGCGGCGAGCGGGTCCGGCGCTTCGTATATCGGCCTGCCGACAACGATGTAGTCCGCGCCCGCCTTCGCTGCCTCGGCCGGAGTCAGAGTCCGCGCCTGGTCATCGCGGGAAGTCCGAACGCCGATTTCCGAAGGCCGAGGTCCGGATTCGGCACCGCCGTTCGACGTTCGGCGTTCGGCGCTTGGCGTTTGCGCGAGCCTGATGCCCGGTGTGACCACCACGAACTCCCTGCCACACGCCTCTTTCACCACGCCGATTTCGTGCGGCGAGCAGACGACACCGTCGCAGCCCGACTCCTTTGCCAGACGTGCCAACGCCATGACGCGTTCCGCAACCGGCTGACGGCAACCGGTCACGCGTTCAAGTTCGGCCTCATCCAGGCTGGTTAGTACCGTAACGCCGAGGACCAGCGGCCGTTTCACGCCGAAGGTCGCCGAGGCCTTTGCCGCCTCGGCCATCATCTTTCCCCCACCCGAGGTGTGGACGGTGAGCAACGTTGCGCCCATTTCGCCCGCGGCCCGCACCGACGCCGCCACCACGGAGGGTATGTCGTGGAACTTCAGATCCAGGAACACCTCTGCGCCGCCGGCCACGAAGCGCCGGATGAGGTCGGGTCCGGATCGGCCGAACAGGTCCATCTGCAGCTTGTAGCAGTCAACCTTCTTGTCGATGCGGGTAAACCACTCCCAGGCCAGCTTCGGGTCTGCCACGTTCAGCGCCAATGCAATCTTCGTCAAGCCTGCCTCCTTGTCCTGCCCACGATCTCGTCCCAACCGGCTGCGCGGTGCTTCCGGCAGTACTCTCTCAGCCCGGTCCAGACATCGAGCGCCGCCTCGGGATTCACGAGGCTGGCGGTGCCGACCTGTACCATTCGCGCGCCCGCACTCAGGAAGTCAAGTGCGTCGCCCGCGTCCATCATGCCTCCGCACCCGATGACCGGTATCTTCACGGCCGCCGCCACCCGGTCCACGCAGAACAGGGCAAAGGGCTTGAGCGCGGGCCCGGAGATGCCGCCGTTCCTGCCGCCGAGGAAGGGTCTGCCGTTTCCGTCCAAGGCCAGGCCGAACAACGTGTTGATGATAGTGACAGCGTCGGCGCCTGCTGCCTCGGCTGCCTTCGCGGTCTCAGCCGGGTCCACGAAGTTGGCGGTCAGCTTGACGATGACAGTCCTGGCGGTCCTGCTGCGCACCAGGGCAGTTATCGCCTCGACGACGCGCGGCTGCTGTCCGAACAGCGCTCCGCCCTCCTTGACGTTCGGGCAGGAGACATTCACTTCCAGTGCATCCACCGATTCGGAATCGAGCCTCGCCGCCAACTCTCCGTACTCCTCGACCGTGAATCCCGCTATGTTCACCACCACCCGGCACTTCAGTTTGCGCGTGCGTGGCAGCACCTCGGCGCAGAACTCCTCTACTCCGGGGTTCTCCAGTCCAACCGAGTTCAGGATGCCACCCGGGAACTCGCAGATCCTTGGCGGCGCGTTGCCCGCCCGTGGCTGCAGCGTTATCGCCTTGCTGACGACCCCGCCGAGTCGGTTCGCTACCGACGGGAACTTGAGTCCGAACTCAAACGTCCCGGACGCGGCCAGCACCGGGTTGGCGAAGGTTGTCCGGCCAATCGTCACCTGCGGGTTCAAAACACCACCTCGTTGAGCCGCACGACAGGCCCCTGCTCGCAGAACCGGATGTGCCCGCCGCCCTTCTTGGGCAGGGCGCAGCAGTAGCAGATGCCGGTGCCACACCCCATCCGCTCCTCGACAAAACCCCAGACGGGAATGGGGTCGAGTCGCTTGACGAGGTCAGCAAGCATCGGCCTCGGCCCGCAGGCAAACACTACTGACGGCTGACGGCTGGCCGCTGACCGCCTTCCGCCACTTTGCACTTTGCATTGCGTCTCAGCCAGTTCCGTCACCATGCCATGGAATCCTGCGCTGCCGTCGTCAGTCGCAAGGCTGACCGGAAGCCCCAGCGCCCGAAACTCCTTAGCCAACAACAACTCGTCCTTGGCGCGAGCGCCGAGCAGGACCCGCAACCGGTTGTTGCGCTTCAGTCGCCGCGCAAGTAAGAGGAGTGGAGCGGTCCCTATCCCGCCGCCGCAGAGCAGAATCTCCTTGCGATGCGGCTCCGGTGCGGGCCGGCCCAATGGCCCGAGCACGTCGAGTTCGTCGCCCGCGCGCACGCGGCCAAGCAGCGCGGTGCCGCGACCGACCACGCGGAATAGAAGCCGTACTCGACTCCGTTCTACATCGCAGACTGAGATCGGCCGCCTCAACAAAGGGTCGACCCCGTCCGAAACCCTGACATTGAGGAACTGACCGGGGCTGACCCGTCGTGCTATCTCCGGTGCCTCCAGCCACAGCGAGAAAACGCCCGCGCACAGCCCGCGGGCCTGGACAACTGGGCAACGTATGGGTTTCATCGGTACTCGAACTCGACCCTCCGGCTCAGCCAGAACTCGTCCGGCTTAGTGGAAACCGGCCGTTTCTCGCCCTCGCTGCGCACGCTGATGCGCCCGGGCTCAATTCCGGCTGCAACCAGGAACTCCTTCACCTCCTGCGCCCGCTTCATTCCCAGTTGCTGGTTGTACCGTTCGCTTGCCCTCGGGTCACAGTGGCCGACGACCTCTATCCCGACTTCAGGATGTGCCTTGAGCGATTCAGCGGCAGCGATGAGACGCGCCGAGTCCGCCGCCTGAATCTGCCACGAGTCGGTCGCAAAGCGGACTATCTCCAGTTCCAGCCTCGCAGTCGTCCCGCTCTGTTTGGCCGTATCCACTTCGGCTGCAGCAGGCTGCTCTGCAGGAAGCGTATCCTCCCTGCTTCGCGCTGCTGAACCAGGGCCCTCGGTTGCGGGGGTGGGCTGACCGGGCAGAGTGTCCCTCGCGGACGAAGGCCCGGCTGGAGGTTCCTGCCCGGCCTCTCCCTCCTCCTTCTGCGGCGCGCCCGGCTGCATCCCCGGCCTCACGCGCCAGCCCGGAGGGCCTCCCGCAACGTCGGGTCGCTCAGTCCATCCCGGCCCTCGATGGTCGCGTGGAAACGCCCCCGGCTCTCCGGGAATCGTCGTCTCGTCGCTGTCACCGGGCGGCGATTCAGACGTAACCGGCTCCAGGCCGGGCACCTTCGCGGTCTCTCTTGCCGGGGGGGGCGGCGCGGCGGCAGTTGTCTCCGGTTTGACCTCGGTCTTCTTTCTCTCACGCTTCGGCACCGGCAGTCCGAGCCAGCGCCGCGACTCGTCCGCGTACTCGGTCTGCGGGTACTCGGCTATCACCTCTCTTAGCAACGGCTCCGCGGCGGCCGAGTCACTCTTGGCGTTCCGCAGAATCCAGGCCTTGGCGAACAGCGCCTTGGCTGCCCAGTCGGTTTCCGGGAATGAGTCGTGCACCTTCTGGTAGAGATCCATCGCCTTGTCATAGTCGCCGAGGTTCAGGTTGTTCACCTCTGCCACCAGGAACATCGCCTCGCCCGGCTGCAGCGAATCGCCGCCGGCCTTCTTTCCGGTCGTGCGCGCAGCCAGCGCGTCGAGTAGCGCCAGCCGCTTGACCGCCAGGACCCCGTAGTCGGAATCCACGCGCCGGATCCTAGCCGTGTCGTAGTAGGCGCGCGCCCGGTCGAATTCGGCCGCCTCTTCGTAGTGCTTGCCGATGCGGAACGCCGATTCGGCTCCCAGGTCGCTGGCCCCTTTCACTTTGGCCCAGGCGCCCAGCGCGTCCGACTGCCGGCCGGTCGCGGTCAGCGTTTTGCCGAGCAACAGGTTCGCCTCATCGTCCAGATCGGTGTACCGTCCGAGCACATCGCTGACCTGGACAATGGCCTCTTCGTTCTTGCCCTGCTCATACCGGCAGGCGGCAATCTTCAGATTGGCCAGCGCGCGCTGCTTCGGGTCATCGGTCAGCCCGGCGTAAGACTCGTACCACTTTTCGGCAGCCGCGAATCTCCGCAGCGAAAATGAGCCGTCGGCAAGCAGCTTCAACGCCGGAATGCGGAAGCGTGACCTGGGGAACCGATCGAGAAACTCGGCCAGAGAATCGGTACCCCGCTCCGTTTCCTTTCGGTCGATGAAGGACTTGGCGAGGCTATACGTGGCCTCGTCGGCCAGCCGCGGGTACTTCTGCTTCACCGCGTCCAGCGTCACCCGTGCCGTCCCGTATTGCTTGCCGGCGAGCAGGGCCAGTCCCCGATAGAGCTCTCCCCGGGGCACGAACCCGGAGGTCGGAAAGGCCAGGCTCAGTTGGTCGAAAGAGCGTACCGCCCTGTCGTACTGACCTTGCTGGTAGTAGCTCGCGCCGATGAGGAACAGTGCATCGTCCACCCAGCGCGACTTCGGCCAGCGCTGGATGACGAAGGCCGACTTCTCGATTGCCTTGTCGAACTTGGCCTTGGCCGGTGAGTTCTGGTTCTGGTCCCTCAGCTTCACGCCTTCTCGGTACGCGGCCTGGGCGTTGTAGAACGTATTGTAGTACGCGCAGCCCGCTCCGAGCAGAACAACTGCCGCGAGTAGACAGGCGAGCGAACGGATGTGGCGGGAACGAATCAAGCTGGTCTCTTCTCAATCTTAACGCCTGACAGTGCCTGCTGTCAAGCGAACCGTCTCCCGCCTTAGTTCTGGCCTGGGTACATGGTGACCCCCTGAGAGAGGTAAGACGGTCAGCGGGAATTGCTCCGCGAAGATGGAGAGAGATGAGACGGAACGTGCGTGAGATTTGTCGGTCGGCAGGCGCTCGGATGCGCCCGGGCAGACAAGAAGAAGGGCATCGTGCTCAACGCCTGGCTGGTTACACTTGTGTGATGAATA
>VGIR01000114.1 GCA_016867815.1 candidate division WOR-3 bacterium
AGGCGTACCTGGCGGCTGCGGTCATGAACCTCAAGTGCCTGGTGGCACACGGCGGCGGACGTCCGGCAGTGACGCAGGCCGCCCAACTGCTGCGGCGGGCAGCCACGGCAGTCTACTCAGCTATCAAAACAGCGCTCTGGCGACCGTCCCGCGTCACATCCGTGCTCGCGGTATGAAACCACACCCCCAACAGTGGTTTCTCAACAGCCCCACTGTCACTAATCCTCCCCATAGTCATCTACCACGTCCTCCGAGTTCCCGGAGCGTGGCCTGTGCGCGCGCATCGTGCTCGGCTTCCTCGCGCGGCAGCATCCGCAGCGTAATGCGGGCGTCCAGTGCCAATGCTATCCGCGCCATTGTCTCGACCGTCAGCTTGTTCTCAGTGTCAAGCACGCTGTTAACGAAGCCCAGATTCGCGCCCAACTTTCTTGCCAGTTCCGCCTCCTTAAGACCCCGGACCTCCAGTAACCGCGTAAGGTCTTCTGCGAAGGTCACCTTCAGTCCCTGTGCGACGAACGGCGGGTCCTTTTGCAGTCTACTGAGACGCTCCCGAAGCTCCTTAGTGTTGTCCGTGTTCACGCTCTTTCCTCCATATTGGCTGTGAAATCGCTACGCAGCGTGCCGACCGACGCCTGCACTGCAACCTGGTTACCCGCGGCACATCCCCGGCCAATCTGCAATCGTCAATCTCAAATGGGTTGGTCTTGCCGCCGGCATCGAATCGGGTAACTGGCGGCCCGCCTTCGGCTTGCGGCTCACGGCAGCCGCGTTGGTTAGGCGAAATCGTACATCGTTCATCGTTTGGCGCTAGCCGCCAGAAGGACGATACTTGCTGCCGCGAAGTCCGGTTGTTCGCAGATAGCGAACCAACCCGCTGATCACGGACCCGGCCCGATTCGCCTGCTCCTGCAGCCGGTGAAACTCAGGCTGGCTAAGGTAGCCCTGGTCCAGAGCAACGTAGAGCTGAGCGCTGACCTCCGACGCAGACCCTCTGGCAACGGAGAGGAATTGCACGAACTCACGTGCGCCGCCCCGGCCGAAACCCTCGGCGATGTTGGACATCACGGAAACTGCAGCCCGGCGGATCTGGTCCCTCAGCCCGAAATCGCGCCCGAACGCACCCTTCCCCGACGCATCATAGATCAGGTTCGCCAACGTCCTGGCTTGCTGCCACGCCTCTATTTCCTCGAATGTCTTGAACGTCCCCACGTTCTACTCCTTGTTGTCCGTAACGATCCCACGATGTACGAGTCCGACGACGTGATTGGCAATCCAAGATCGCAAACAGAAAATGACTTGGGCCGTGTCAATAATCACCGCCATGTCCCCGCATTCTCGGGGCAGAGATCCGGACCGAAGGTAGAATTCAGCCGGCGACGGCGTATTCGACTGCGCGGGGATTCTCCACGCGCTTTGAAGCGTTCAGAATCTCAAGCCCGACTACATTGCCGTCCTTGTCGTAGTCCAAGATGATTCCGGGCTTGTCCTCATCACTCTCCTGTATCTTCGCGCCGCTGAACACAACTCTTAGAACATCCACTTCCTGGTCATACGTAACCTTCATTCCGACCTCCAGTACTTGCCAATCTTGCTGGTTCGATAGCCCGTCACGACAACGGTGGCATCCGGCCGCTCGGCGACAACCACCCGCACCAGATACTGCTTGCCCTCAAGTCCGACGCGTGACTGCCGCGCCATCAGGCCGCCTTGCTCGGAAACGACCTGCTCCGGGCCGCTGAACACTTCCTCGACGACCTTGAGCGGTACGCCTCGCCTCGCAATCTCCAGACGGGCGTGCTGTGAGAACCTGACCGGTTTCATGTTGCCGTGTACCATTCTAGCCGGGTCAAGTCATGTGTCCAACACAGGTAGGCCCCGGTCCGCAGTCGTCTGCCATGAGCCATCGCCGCCGTCCTCCACTCGGACGATGAACGATGTACGCACTGTTCGACATAGGCGTCCGAAACCAACGATGAACGATGTACGAACAAACGATGAACGACCGAGGCCGTCAGCGGTCTCGGCAACCCAAAACCGTGAATCCAAAATGACTTGGGCCGTGTCAACAATCATCTGCCATGTCTCCCGAACTCGCCGCTACGTGCCCTGGGCTCGCGCGGGCGCGCCCGCATCCAGTCAAGGTAGCACCTACGTGCCTGACGTGCCTTAGCGCGGCCCTTTTGGGTCAGCCGCCAAGTCGTCGGCTGACGACCGTCGGTGGGAGCGGGCTCGACGAGGCCGCGCTTCGCAAGCAGCGCGAGCAGGCATCCGGTCGTACCCATGTCTTCAACCGTGAGCAGACCCCAGTTTTCAAGAAACCCAACCACGTCAAGCTGTCTCAGGGTGGTTAGTGCCCTTGTCCCCGGCCAGCGAGCAGCTGCCCGTATCGTCTCGCGCGGTTCGGCCACGCGACGCTTGCGGGCCTCAGGCGGAGGTCGTTTCAGACGAAGTGCGCGGATCGCGTTGCGGACGCGCTCCGCTCCGTAGACGGGTATCACTGGACGGCCCGAATTCAGATAGGTACGACCGGCGCGAATGCCTACTACGCGCAGCAAGCTGAGTATCTCCGCCGATTCGGATTCGTCCCAGGCCCTGAATCTCAGCTCGTGCCCATGTTTGTAGGTCCGCCAGGTCTCGTGGCGGCTGCGGTGTTCATTCGGGACACGCAAGCAGCCGCCCTGTGCGTAGAATTCCCGCAGACGTTCGCCGGCCGCGGCTCTACTTTCGGCGAGGGACGCTTCCATCGTCACAAGCTAGGAGCCGTCAGCCGCAGACCAGCCAATCGGCAATCGTCAATCGGCAATCTACAATGTCGTGGGCCGTCAGCGGTCTCGCCAATCCAAAATCGTAAATCCGAAATGACTTGGGCCGTGTCAATAACCATCTACTGTCCCCCGAATTCCCCGTCTAGATTCTCTTGTCCGACCTTCAGCACGAGGAAGTCAAGCAGGCGGACGTCGTGACACAGGCTCAGGCGGCTATCCAGTCTCCTGAGTCTGTGGAGGATGATCCCTACGTCGCCTCCCCTGGCCCACAAGATATAGCTCATCTTGACATATCGCAGCAGGTCCGTGTAGCGTTTGACTCGCTCCTCAGCGTCGCTTCCTGTCGGTGGCAGTTTCTTCTGAAAGAAGCAGAGAACGTGCCTGTCTATGATCGGTTCTGACTCAACGCGCATCGAGACGAGCTTCGATGTGAACGAGAACTCCATCCTACCGCTGCATCTACGGAGTTCGAGGATGACATCTGCATGCTTGGGCTTCCTAGCTAGATGCAGTACCTCAAAGAACATGTCCTTGAAGGCCTGGTCCCGATGGGCGTAATTGAGACCGTAGTAGCGCTCAAACAGCGAACGGAATCGGATACGGTCGGCTGGACGCCGAGAGTCAATCAATCCCTTAAGCTCGAGATACGGAAACACGTCACGATGGCGCATGAGACTCTGGGCCTGTCTGAGCTTGCGCATCCTGCTTCTGTCGAGAAGAAGGGCGTGTCTGTCACGCACAGGAGCAAGCCCCAACTGCCACTCGGGCAATCATGCGCGGGTTGAGGCGAAGCACACTCATACCTTGCCGCCCATCGCCCTGTACGCATCGAGAACGCGCCGCATAGCACGCTTCTGTCCGTTCGAAATAGCCATGTCTCGAGATTTGCCGTCTCGGCCGAGGAATCGTATCTTTGCAGACTTGGACCCGACTACCGCCTCCACAATGGGCAACACTGAATCATCGACCGCGTCGTCGGAGTACTCACGTAGTCCACCCTCGAACGTCAGCACGCCGTCCCACGTGATTCCGCCCGGCGAGTAATCCAGGACACTGTCATCGAGCCAAAAGGCATACCCGTGAGTGAACAGGTACTGATCGCCGAAGTACTGCACTCGGAAACGAAGCTCTGTCGCTATTGCCGTACCGTCCTCCACCGAGAAGTAGAGGTACACGGCGTAGCAGCCTTTGTGAACGGGCGTTGCCTCGTCTTCGTAGAACGTTCGCTTCTTGAAGTCATCGTGGTCCTTCCGCATGCAGGCGGTCGCCCGCGATAGCCGCTCAGTCTCCTCGGCAAGCCGCGCGGAATCGGCTGCTGCGCTAGCAGCATTGACGCTATCCCTGTAAGTCGCGATCCGTTGCAGCAGAAGCCTTGCGGAATCTGCCTCTGGCGATGCAGGGTGTCTGCTGACAACGAGCCCAAGATCGTGCTCCGCAGCCGACAGGTCACCCTGACGGAGTAGTCCACAACCCTCTGCAAGCAATCGCCCGGCTCCGTACCGCAGCTCCTCAATCTCCGCCTTGAGCCGTTCATTCTCCGCTTGAACCTTGCTGTACTCGGCTTTGGACGGCCCGCAGCTAGCCGCAAGGAGGAGTATCGCGCAGATCCCGAGAAGCCACCCATCCCTCAATCTCAAGCCCGGTCTCTCAAATCCAGTCTCTGTTGCGTGCCCGGCATCTTCGTCTCTCACGCGTGCGCTCCTTCGACAATCGCAGTCTCATCCTCAGGCAATCCATACAACTCATACACCAGCGCGTCGATCTGCGCGTCCGTGGCGTCGATGGTGCGTTTGATGGATTCTTGTTCGTGCGGGGTTTTGGCCTTGGGCAACTGCTTGTGCAGGTCGAGCATCCGCTCCACCAGTACGACCATCTTGTCATGCCGCGCAGTCGAAGTCGCCTGTTGGTGCGAGGAGTCGCACTTGGGTTTTCAGTTGTGCAGGATGCAGTAGCGCCGACCTACTGGTGTATGCCAGCCGTGCGGCTCGTCCGGATCATAGCCATACGATAGTATCGCATACTCAGTCGGCCCAGGTTCCCCGCCGGTCGGCGTGAAGCCAAGAACGGCTATCGTCCCGGGGGTCCTCCAGCGAAGGGCGGAGTCAGCAATAGACGTCAGTTCGTATTCCTTCAGCGTATCTGTTGCCAGCCCTGATGACGGTAGCGCGGCAGGAAGGCAGAACAAGTCCTTGTTCAGTTCGTAGTTTGCCCCCGTGTACGGGTTCTTCGGGCATCTCAGACCCAAGGCGGAGAGCGAATCAAGAGTCTGGACAGCGTAGCAGCCGTTTTGATCCCGGCAGCCTTCCAGCGCAACCTGGACCTGTATCATCGCTTGGACCAACCCGGTCGCTCCTACGATTTCACTATCCTCCTGTGCAGTGATTCTATTGAGCTGCAATTCGCGATTGGCACCCAGCCGGACCACGAGTGTGTCGGCGCGCCTACCGGAGAACAGGATCTCACATGCGATTGGACGAGACATAGTTCCTAGGAGCGGGCTCTCCAGCTTCATGTGTCTGCTGTCGATCAACTTGTACTGGCCGCCAAACACGTCCGGATTGCGGTCGTCGCCAGCATATGAAGTGAAGTTGACGGTCCCGTCCTTGAAGAACTCCACCTTCAGGCACGCTCTGCTGTCGAACCACTTCCCTTCCACGTTTGACCGTCCGCCCGAACCACAACCGACGACAGTGATCGAGGCAAGTGCCAGGATACCCAGCACCGCCCAGCACATGCTCGCTATGGTTCTCTCTTCTCGGATTCGAGTCTTGTCATCCAGCAAGTAGTTCATTCCTATGCTCCCTCATGATTGGCCAGGCTTCGCACACGCGTGGGCCTAGATCAGCTCGACCAGTTCGACCATCTTGTCATGCCGCGCCTTGGCATCGCACGGAGGCGCTGGGAATGTCTATCGAGCGTATCCACACGCGGTTTGTCCCCGCGAGGCCTTCTACTTCGATCTTCTCACCCGCGACTTGCGGTGCGATACCGAGATCCCAGCTAGCCGGTCAAAGTGGGAGGATCTCCTGTCCGCCACAAACACCGGATTGTCTTCTGATCTGCTGCCTGGGAGCGACTCAAACATGTCAGGTGCAAGTCGCTCCTTCGCGATTTCGACATACTCGGCACTGATGTCGAACCCGATGTAGTGCCTGCCCGTCGCTTTGGCGGCTACCAGAGTCGATCCACTTCCGCAGAACGGATCCAGAACCACGTGTCCTTTCAGCGTCGTCAGTTCGATCAAGAGCATCAGCAACTTCACCGGTTTCTGGGCGATATGACGTCCGCCTTCACTCGGTCCGAAGCCCGACCGCAACACATTGTTGGGTCTAAGCTCGTAGGTCGTGATGGCCGTCTCATTGAAGGCCCCAACGCCGAATGCTAGGACATTGTCGGCTATGGTGGTGCCTATTGGGTAGGGTTTGGTGAACCAAAGAATGGGCTCGTACACGGGGCGAAGATTCCCTACGCGCCAACCTTCCCACTTCGCGGCATTGGCCACATCGCCTCGCCTCTGAAATACGACGCTGAGTCGTTGTGCCCGGTGTGGAGCAGACTCCCGTAGCCAAGCAAGTGAGTCCTTGAATGTGAACCCGGCATCTTCGAAAGCCACCACGCAACGGTGTGCCAATCTGCGACCAGCGAAGACCAGCGCTGAACCGCCTGGTTTTAGCATACGGTACCACTCACTAGCGAAGGATGCACACCAACGTTGATACTCACATGGAATCTGCCTGTCCGCCTCTGACCACCCATTGAGAGGTTTGCCTCGACGCCTGAACACAGCGCCTGCCTTGAGCTGAGCTGGACTGGTTCCCAGGAGGGCGGAGTTCGTGTTGTTGTGCAGCACATCCCATTCATCTGCACCGATGCCGTAGGGGATATCACTCAGAATTAGGTGAATACCGCAGTCTTCGATACGCTTGGACGCCTCGATACCGTCGGCCACTGATGCAGAGTCGAGAATAGGGGATTCGCGCATCACGTTAGGCGTCCAGCAGCGCGTTGTGCTCGATGCCCTCCACCTGCGCAATGCGGGAATCAAGGCCGGCCATGCGCACCAACTCGTCCAAGGCCTCCTGATGAGAAAGTCCCAACAGTCTGTTACGTTCCGAGCGTAGATACCGGAGCGACTCAGCTTTTACTACAGCGAGGGCTTCGATTGAGGCGGTCTTCTCGGTCGTCCATAGATCGCCCTCTTTGCCCAGCGATAGCGCAAGCGCACGATTGATACCGGTCCAGTAGTCGACGGCGCTCTTGCTCGGATTCAGGTGCGCGACTGCCGCGAGGATACTGCCAAGACCCTTCACAGCAGACGGTTTGCCCTTGCGTTCGGAAAGACCTACAAGTGCTGCCAAGTGGGAGTAGCTGAGAATGCAGACATTTCGAGCAATGGCTTGCTGGTATATCTGGCTAGTTCGCGTCGGAAGCTGATAGATCGGACAAACAACAACTGCGTGGTCAAGCCCGCCGCGCCAACCATCCATGGCTTGGACTTTGAAGTCCTTCTGGTTCTTTGCAGTCCGGCTCAGCCTGAAGGCCTTGGCATCTGCAACAAGCGAATAGTTGCTTCCCTTCGCCTGCACGTCGGCGGCGTCCGCGCGCTCGTTGAGGACACTGCTTCTCAGCCCTATTGCCGACAGGGCCTCAGAAACGACCGCGTCCGTGTACTTCGAGTACAGTTTCTCTTCGGATGAGTCATGCCCATACTCCTCTGGCATGGCACCACAGAGTCGCAGGTGTTCCAGGAGGGCATCACTTCCATCCTTCTTTATCTCGGCTCTCAGTTCCTTTATCACCCTACTAGAGTCGTCCCCGAAGGAACCACTGATCTTGGCTAGTTCATCTGTCCAATACATGCGACGGGCAGTGCCAGTCATCTTCATCTTTGACCTTTCCTCAAGAGGCTTGCTACCTGCTACAGTTTATTCGTCCCAGACCCCGGTATCAAGCACTCGCCACCTGCTTTGCTGACCTCGGGTTCTTCCTCTACCTTTGCCGGACGCCCTGCTGTCAGTCGTATTACTTTGCCGAGGAACGAGCATGTCCCTCGGTTAGTTGAAATTCCTAGCGGCTCCCACATCACTTTAGGCAACTCTCTCTGTTGCGTCAATTTCTTTCGGTGACGCGGACCGTTCCAGTGCACTCAGCAATGCGGGGATGTGCCGGTAGCCATCTACGCACCGGAAGTGCTGCTCGGCATGTAGCAGCCCAGCTACACACCAGCGCCAGCGCATCTCGCCAGGGCGCCAGCGCTTC
>VGIR01000115.1 GCA_016867815.1 candidate division WOR-3 bacterium
TTTCATCACCCGCACACGCAGCACATCCAAAGCCGCCGGCGATAGACGCCGAGTATCGTCTTCTCTCATTACTCACAGTATACACCAAACCGACTCCCATGTCAAACATTTTATGCTCTGATTAGTATGATAGTTGAGTCGGGTAGCTCCATCGCCGTGCCGCAGAAGATGCCCTCGTTGCCTTTGCCCTTCGCCTCCGCCTCGACGCCAGCCTGGCGCGCGGGCGCGACCACGGCACGGTTTTCCGGTTTGATGCCCAGGTCGTTCATCAGTAGTTCCACCTTCTGGACCGTTTCCCGGTCCACGAAACCCATGGCGTGTTCGCAACGGTAGCGGAAGTACCGACGGATGATCTCCTGGCAGGCCGCCTCCTGGGTGACGGCGTCATCGGTGATGCCGAATCCGGCTCGGTTCACACCCATCTCCGTCGGTGACTGGTAGCGCGGACTGCCGGTGATCCTGGTGAGAATACGGCGCAGGACCGGGAAGACTTCGACGTCGCGGTTGTAGTTCACCGCGACCGAACCGGACGCCTCGAGGTGGAAGGGATCCACAACGTTGAAGTCCCGGATATCTGCCGTCGCGGCCTCGTAAGCCACGTTCACCGGGTGTTTGAGCGGGAGGTTCCATATCGGGAAGGTCTCGAACTTCGCGTATCCCGACTTGACCCCGCGTTGGTGGTCGTGGTACATCTGTGACAGGCACGTCGCCAGTTTGCCGCTGCCGGGGCCGGGTCCTGTTACCACCACCAGAGGTTTCTCGGTCACCACATACTCGTTGGCGCCGTACCCTTCCGGGCTGACTACGATGTCGACCTCGGTGGGGTACCCTCTGGTGAAGCGGTGCGTGTAGACCCGGACGCCACGGTGTTCGAGCTTGTTCTTGAACGCGGCCGCCGCCGGTTGGTTGTCGAACCGGGTGATGACCACCGCCCTGACGAGCAGGCCCTGTTCTTTCAAGTCATCAATCAGCTTCAGAGCATCGGCGTCGTAGGTGATACCGAAGTCGGCCCGGATCTTGCGGCGCTCGATGTCCCCGGCGTGGATGCAGAGGATGATGTCAGCATCGTCCCGCAGTTCGCGCAGCAGTTCCATCTTCACGTTGGGGTGGAAGCCGGGCAGGACCCGGGACGCATGGTAGTCATAGACCAGCTTGCCCCCGAGTTCGAGGTAGAGTTTGGTGCCGAACTCCGCGACCCGTTCGTGGATAGCCGCTGTCTGTTCGGCGAGGTACTTCTGGTTGTCGAAGCCGATCCGATTCGGGGTGGTGGCGGGGATTTCGAGCATGGGAGTCTAGTAAACCGCAGATCGCGACTGATGTCAAACCCGGCGGCCGGCCTTCCCGCAGCTTGACACTCATTCCTTAGCTGCTAAACTTCGCCCCAGTATGAAGTCACTGAATCTCATTTTGATCGGGCCGCCCGGCAGCGGCAAAGGTACGCAGGCCGAACTGCTTAGGGAGAAGAACAGCTTCGTGCACTATTCGACCGGAGAGGTGTTCCGCGACCATATCCGGCGCAAGACGCCGGTCGGCCTGCAGGTCGAGAGGTACGTGACTTCCGGGGGCCTGGTTCCGGACTCGGTCGTGCTGGAAGTGGTGAACAGCTTCCTGGCCGAGAACGCAGGCAAAGCGATTCTGTTTGACGGGTTCCCGAGAACGATTCCGCAGGCAGAGGGTCTGGACAAGGTGCTGGCAGAGAACCAGCTGGCTGTGGACATGGCGGTGCTGGTGGACCTTGCTGACGACGAGGTCGTCAAGCGTCTGACCGCGCGGCGCCAGTGCCGAAGTTGTTCGAAGATCTATAACTTGACATTCAAGCCGCCGAAGAAGGGTGGGGTCTGCGACGACTGCGACGGCGAGATCTACCAGCGCAAGGATGATTCCGAGAACGTGATCCGCGACCGGCTCAATACGTACCACAAGCAGACCGAGCCGGTAATCGGCTACTACTCCACTCAGGGCAAGCTTAAGCGGATTGACGGCGCGCTGGGGCGGGACCGGGTGTACGAAGAGGTGACGCGCCTGATTGGCGCGGCTTGACGCCGGACGCATGACGCATGACGCCAGATTCGGCGTGGAGCGTGAAGCGTCGGGCACGAGACGTCCTTGCCTGTCCATCTGAAATCGACTCGCGAGGTCGAGGGGATTCGAGCGGCGGGGCGAGTCGTCGCCGGGGCGCTGGAAGCGGTCGGCAAGGCAGTCAGTCCCGGCAAGACCCTGCGTGAGCTCGAACAGGTCTGCGATGGGTACATCCGTTCGCAGGGAGGCTATCCGACCTTCCTCGGCTACCGTGGCTTTCCCGCGGCGGTCTGCATTGGAGTGAACGAGGAAGTCGTGCACGGGATTCCCGGTCACCGGAGGTTGATCGAAGGTGACATCGTCAAGGTGGATGTCGGCGTGACCAAGGAGGGCCTGATTGCCGACGGGGCGAGGACGTTTCCGGTGGGGAAGGTGAAGCCGGAGATAGTAGCTTTGGTCGCCGCAACCGAACGTTCGTTCTGGCTGGGCGCGGCCCAGGCCCGGGCAGGAAATCGCGTGTCGGACATCGGTCACGCGGTGCAGTCTTACGTCGAGGCACAAGGCTATTCGGTCGTGCGCGACCTGTGTGGCCACGGTGTCGGCACGAATCTGCACGAGGACCCGTCGGTGCCGAACTTCGGCAAGCCGGGTCTGGGGATGAAGCTTGTCGCCGGGATGACGCTGGCGATCGAGCCGATGGTGAATATGGGCAGGTACGATGTGGAAACGCTTGCCAACGGATGGACCGTGGTTGCGGCGGACCACAAACCATCGGCGCACTACGAGCATACGGTGCTCGTTACTGCCGGCGAGCCGGAGATACTGACACGGGGAACTGGCGAGTGACTGTCTTCGTGTGTAGAATACGTAGTACAATGAGGCAGCAGCGGATATTGGAGACGAATGAGTAAGAAAGACCTGATACAGCTTGAGGGGACGATACTGGAGTCGTTGCCCAGCGCGACCTTCAAGGTCGAACTGGACAATAAGCACCAGGTTATCGCCCATATCTCAGGCCGGATGCGGTTGCATTGGATTCGGATCCTGCCCGGTGACAGGGTGACGGTGGAGTTCTCGCCGTACGACCTGACCCGGGGCCGAATCATCTACCGGTTCAAATAGGGCCTTCACTATCCGGCGGCCGCGAAGTACTGAAAAGGAGCGAATGTGAAAGTTCGTACGTCGATCAAGAAGCGTTGTGCCCACTGCGTGGTCGTGAAGCGCAAGGGCGTCGTTCACGTCATCTGCAAGCGCGAGCCGAAGCACAAGCAGCGGCAAGGGTAGTGAGAAGAGACCGAGTGATCAAGTGGTCCAGTGCCGGGAGCGGCCCGGTTCGGCCACTGGAGCACTTGACCACTGGACCACTGGAGCACTTCCGCCTTGGCTAAGTACATCTTTGTCACCGGCGGCGTAGTATCGTCGCTGGGCAAGGGGATTGCCACTTCGTCTATCGGGCTGCTTCTCAGGTCGCGTGGCCTGAATGTCGTTCCACTGAAGTTCGACCCCTATATCAACGTGGACCCGGGAACGATGAGTCCGTTCCAGCACGGCGAGGTGTTCGTGACCGACGACGGGGCGGAAACCGACCTCGACCTCGGCCACTACGAACGGTTCATCGACCTGAGCCTGTCACAGGACAACAACGTCACTGCCGGCCAGGTGTATTCGGCGGTGATCGAGCGGGAACGGAGGGGTGCGTACCTTGGGCGGACTATCCAGGTTGTGCCGCACATCACCGGTGAGATAAAGGACCGTATCCGAAGGCTGGCGAAGGGCCGCGACGTCGTGATAACCGAGATCGGCGGCACGGTCGGCGACATTGAGGGCCAGCCCTTCCTTGAGGCCGCCCGCCAGTTCGCGCTGGAGGAGGGCCGGCACAACGTCATCTACATCCATCTGACTCTGGTGCCGTACATCAAGACAGCAGGTGAGTACAAGACCAAGCCAACCCAGCACTCGGTTCGTGAGTTGCTGGACATGGGAATTCAGCCGGACATCGTCATGTGCCGGGCAGAGACAGCCCTGCCCCAGGATTCGCGCGACAAGATTGCCCTGTTCTGCAACGTGAAGCCGGAGGCGGTTGTCGAGGCGGTGGATGTCGACAATATCTACAAGATCCCGCTCGTCTTCCACCGGCAGAACCTGGATGGATACATTTGCCGGCTGCTCGGTCTGAAGACCCACAAACCCGACCTCGCAGCCTGGCAGCGCCTCGTCGAGCGCGAGACCCTCACCACCGAGGTACTTGAGGTCGGACTGTGCGGCAAGTACGTGGGGCTGCACGACGCCTACAAGTCGGTGGTCGAAGCAGTGCACCACGCAGCTTCCGCTGTGGGCGTGAGCGCGAAGATACGCTGGATTGAGTCGGAAGAGATTACTCCGGAGACGGTCGAGGAACGTCTCGCAGGCCTGGCCGGGATAGTCGTGCCCGGCGGGTTCGGCGTGCGCGGGATCGAGGGTAAGCTCTGTGCCGTGAAGTACTGCCGCGAGCGCAAGCTGCCCTTCCTCGGGCTGTGCGTGGGACTTCAGTCGGCCGTGATAGAGGCCTCCCGGAGTCAGTGCGGGCTGGATGGTGCCAATTCGACCGAGTTCAACCCGCGGACTACCTACCCGGTTATCTACATGATGCCGCGTCAGCGCGGAGTTCGGCGCAAGGGTGGTACGATGCGGCTTGGGGCATGGCCGTGCCGAATCAAGAGAGGCAGCGTTGCCTGGCGGTGCTATGGACGGCCGCAGGTATCGGAGCGGCATCGGCATCGCTACGAGCTCAATCTCAAGTACCTGCCTGTGCTCGAAGAGAAGGGGCTGCTGGCCACCGGCAAGTCGCCGGACGGGAAGCTGGTGGAGATCGTCGAGCGAAAGGACCACCCGTTCTTCCTGGCTACGCAGTTCCACCCGGAGTTCAAGTCAAGGCCGCTCAGGCCTCATCCACTATTCCACGAGTTCATCAAAGCCGGCCATGAGTTTGCCCGCCGTCGCTCTCGCGCTGGTTCGGGCACTGCCCAGTAGCCCGGCAGCGCTACTCTCCCGCACAATTGTCCTGCTCTATCTGGCGCTCCGGCCCGACCATCGCCAGGAGATCAGGCGTAACCTGCGCATTATCACAGGGAAAGACAACCGGTGGTTCTGGATCCGAAACGGGTGGAGGCTGGGGCTAAACCTTTCCGTCATGGCCAAGGTTGGCACGCGAACAGGGGATGCACTAGTTGACAGAGCGAAGGTCTACGGTGAGAATCTACTGTGCCAGACAGTGGAACGAGAATTGCATACTACCATGGCCTCCTATCACTTCGGACTGTGGGAGTATCTGCCTCAGGTGTTCGGCCGCAATGGTCGTCGAGTCGCTCTGGCGGTCGGAGAGCAGAGGGACACGGCTCTAGACAGACAACTATCTCGCCTGCGTCGCGCCGGCGGCGTGACCATGGCCAGAGGCTTGCGGCAGGCGATCAAGGCCCGTGAACGATCCTCGATAACCGGGTTCATGCTGGACAACACAAGGCAGGGCCTCCAAGTTTGGACAGAGTGGGACGGCATCAGGGTGAGGATGCCGGGCATCGGATTCAGGCTGGCCGCGCGTAGAGGCGGTCAGTTGGTTCCGGCATTCGCCAGACTGCAGAACGGCAGGGTACGGGTGGATGTCTACCCTCCGGGCAACGAGCAGGCGGCGGCGCGCGCCTTGTGCGAAGAGGTGCGGGAGCACCCGGAGGAGTGGGTGTGGTGGGGTAAGGCGGGGGCGATCGCGCAGTGAATTCGGAACTCAGAATCCAGGATCCCGAATGCAGAATGCGGGCCGGACGACGGATCGCAAACTGCATCATCGGCGTTCTGTCCTCCGCGTTTCTCGCCTGCAGTGACAAGCCGGTCTGCGGGCCGAATCCGGTGCTGCCGAACCAGGAAGTGGACGCCTTCACTCTGCACGAGAGCTCCAGCGGCAAGCGGTTGTACACACTCGAGGCGCAGAGAGCATACGTCTACGACCCCGCGCAGCGGGTGGATGTTACCGGTCTGCGGGTGCTGTTCTATGACGAGGTCGGCGGAGTCAACTCCACGCTGGTGGCGGATGAAGGGTCGATACACTCGAAGAACGAAGACCTGGTTGCCCGAGGCCAGGTAGTCGTCAGGACGTCGGATAGCACAGTGCTCAGGACCGATTCCCTCGCCTGGAGCAACCAGCGCCGGTTGGTAAGAACCGACGCCGACCTGGTGATCGAGACACCAAGAGGCAGGATAGAGGGCAAGGGATTGACGGCCGATGCCGGGCTGACCAAGATCGACATCTTGAGTCCGGTCCAAGGCACGTCGGACTACGATTTCGAAACGGGGAAGTAGAGAGTGAGACATCCGAAAACGACCGCGCTTCTGGCGGCGGGGCTGGCGTTGTGTGTAGGGGTCTGCGTCGCTTCCCGGCTCAGTGCGAAGCACATGTCCATCGAGCGCACCCCCGAAGGCGACGCAACCGTGTTCCGCGACAGCGTGGTAGTCACGGATGGAGATACCCGGATCAACGCGAACCTGGCACGGATGTACGAGGGCAAGGGTATCGCGCTCATCAGCGGTGCGGTCACCATCACCAATCCTGACGCCCAGATATGGGCCGATTCTGCCCGGTACAATCTTTCCGACAAGACCGCCGAGCTGTTCGGCAACGTTCGCGTTCGCCAGGAGTCTCTCGACATCCGGGCCCCCAAGCTGCTCTACCGTTCCACGCAGAAGTCGGTGCTGGCCGATTCCGGTCTCGAGCTGGAGAACGTCGATCGCAGCTTCCGGCTGACAGGCAGAAGAGGTACATATGACCTGAAAGACGACGTCGGGGTAGTTGATTCAAGCCCGGTCCTGACCTGGCGGCGGGACAGGGACTCGGCCCAGGTCACCAGCCGGCAGATGTTCTGGTACGAGAAGGGAGCTCGGGCCTTTGCCCATGGCGATGTCCGCTTGAAGTCGGGCTCGACCGAACTGGAGTGTGATACGATCGACTTCTTCTCCGGGCCGGATTCGGGCCAGGCACTGGGCAATCCACGGGTGCGCGACAGCGTGAGCCGTGCCAGCGGTGATACGATGACCTTCCGGGTCAGGAACGGGGCGCTGGAACGGGTGACCATCCGCAGCCGGGCAACCGGTGAGTATCGGACCGAGGGCGGTGATTCAATCGTGGTAGCGGGCGGGACCATCGACCTCCGAGTTGCGGGCGGCGCAATTGACCAGGTTGAGGTCACCGCGTTGAGTTCCGGGCAGTTGATACGTACGGGCAAAGGCAAGAGTGAAGACCGCCTACAGGACCAGGAGTTACCGTGAAGCTTGAGACCCGGGACTTGGTGAAGTGCTACGGGGAGCACAGGGTCGTCGACGGCGTGAGCCTCGATCTGAATCGCGGCGAGATTGTCGGTTTGCTGGGGCCGAATGGCGCGGGCAAAACGACGACTTTCCACATGATAACCGGCTTCATCAGGCCGGAGCGGGGTACGATCACACTGGACGGGCACGATATCACGCGGATGCCGGTCTACAAGCGCGCCCGGCTCGGTCTCGGTTACTTGTCGCAGGAACCTTCGATCTTCCGCAAGCTGTCGGTGGAGGACAACGTGAAGGCGATCCTGGAAATGCTGGGCGTGCCGAAGGCAGAGAGGGTGAGCCGGGTCGAGGAGTTGCTGGCGAAGTTCAACGTCGGGCAGCTGAAGAAGCAGCGCGGCGGCACCCTCTCCGGCGGCGAGCGGCGGCGGGTAGAGCTGGCTCGGGCGCTTGCTTCCTGTCCCTCATTCCTCCTGCTGGACGAGCCGTTCACCGGCATCGACCCGATTGTGCGGGCCGAGATACAGGATATCGTCCGTAAGCTCCGCGACGACGGGCTGGGAATCCTGATTACCGACCACAACGTGCGCGAGACACTGGAGATTACCGACCGGGCCTACATCATGTACGATGCCCGTGTCCTTCTCTCCGGCACTTCGGATGACCTGG
>VGIR01000116.1 GCA_016867815.1 candidate division WOR-3 bacterium
TTTCATCACCCGCACACGCAGCACATCCAAAGCCGCCGGCGATAGACGCCGAGTATCGTCTTCTCTCATTACTCACAGTATACACCAAACCGACTCCCATGTCAAACATTTTATGCTCTGATTAGTATCTCTTCCACCTTGCAGCCGCCCGACAGCGTTATCGCGCCGGCATCCGCTCCCGGCACGCCGGCGTACTCGACGGTGCAGTAGCTGAGCCGCGTTCCCGACAGGGTGGTGGAGCCGAACCTGACGCCGGTCCAGTCGCCCCGCGCCGGACTCAATCGGTTGGAGGTGAAGAGGACCGGCGCGGCCGCGGTGCCGACCGCCGTGAGCCCGCTGGGGCCGTAGAGGCCGAATGCAAGGTGGCCTTTTTCGAACTTCACGACGCACCCGGGCTCGATAGTCAGCCACGCATTGCTGCGGAAGGTGACGCTGGAGTCGACGATGTGGGGGTTTCCGCCCGGCGACCAGGTTTCGCTCGTGTCGACGTATCCGCCGTGATGGGTCGGCCCGCCGCCGGAAACGCTGTCCCTGACCCAGATACCAACCGACGCTACCGCCACCTCGCCAAACCCGTTGTAGGCCTTTGCCTTGACGGTGTGATTGCCGGCGCTCGCCTGTGACGCGTCCCAGGTGTAGCGCCAAGTGTCCTGGCCCCAGTCGATTGCTGTGCCGTTCAATGCATCGTCGACGAGCAGTTCGACGCGGTCCATGCCCGGTATGCTCGTGTCCCGGGCCCACACTTTGATTGGGACGCTGCCTTTGCCAACTGTGTCACCGGCCTGCGGCGAGACAATCCGGACATCCGGCCCACCGGTGTCCACCAGGACCCCGCGTGCGACCGTGTTAAGGTCGTGTTTCGGTTGTCCGTTCTCGACATAGCTGTAGTACAGCTTTGCGTAGAGCAGCGGCTTGGTTCCCAATGGGACATTCCTGCTGTTCCATACGAAGGTGCACGTGTCAGAAGGGTTGATGCTCGTGCCTATGTACTGGCGATCCACATCCAATACGACGCTATCCGCAGAGCAGAGGTGCGTGACCCACCAGACTTTCACCGTCACGTCACCCGGCGGGACCCGCTGGTCTTCCTCGGGGGTGACAAATCCCATGTCGGTCGAACGCTCATCCTTGCAGGACACCACCAGCAGGGCAGCGGTCAGGACCAGAGCGGGCACGAGCCATTTTCTCAGCATCACGGCTTCTCTCCTCTCGACCTCAGCAGGCAGGTTGGGGTCCGATTCTGCCGACACGGCATGGCACACGAGACATCGTTTATGCTGTCAATTGAACGAGGGTCGAGGATTCCGGCCGACGTGTCAGCGTCAGGAATGGTCTGAATCTTCGGCACCGGTGTCCGACCGCCCTCAGTCCTCGAACAGACCGTTGATGAAGGACTGCAACTCGTCCTTGACCGCAACCTTCCTCTCGCCGCCGAACCCGAACCGCCGCCGGCCGACGATTGTCGACACCAAGTAGCTTCCTTTCACGCTGAACACGACCGAGTCGGTCAACAGCGCCGGTATAGAGCTCAGCAATCCCGCGTAGTCTATCACCAGCGGGAAATCGGCGACCGTCGTGTCGCGGGCGTCAAGGAACAGCCCCTCGGATCGGCGGCCCCGGCCGCACAGCCGGTCGCCAATGGACACATCGTAGTCGACCGACATCACCCGCAGCGGGAATCGGTTCGGGTTGACGATTTCAAGTCCTACCACCGTCGTGTCGGCCGACTTCTGGTCGATGGACCGCAACCGGACATCTGGCGTCTTAATCGAAGGCGAGCACGCAGCCAGCCACAGCACGTAGGCGGCCGCGACGGCGAGTTCGGCCTTGAACGGCTCGGCTGAACGGCTATCCGTCTTGAGGTGCCACTTCCTGCCTTTCGAACGTACGACGCCCAGTTCAAGCATCGGACCTCCTCGCTGCTGCTGGAGCAGGCTCTTCGATCATCGGGACGATTCTAAGTTCCGGGTCGGGAGTGTCAATCGAGTATGCGGGGACGCCGACCGTCCGCGACTGGCGGCTGCCCGGCTCCCCATCCTCATCGCGAAGCGGCCGGGCTTCACCACAGGTACGGCTGTGATCGGCGCGGTGCAACGGGCGTGGTCCTTTCTGGCTTTGTGCGGCATTGTGTCTGCCCCGCTTCTCCGAGGCGGGTCAAACGGGTGGGCGGATGAAGGTGCCGATATCGGTGGGCTTGATGACGCCGCCGGAGACAACGAGCTTCAGGCCGTCTTCGATGCTCATCGCCGTCTCGATGACCTCGGCCTCGGGGATGAGCGCAAGCCAGCCTGAGGTCGGGTTGGGCGTAGTCGGGAAGAAGACGAAGGCCGCCTTGCGGCCGTCGGAGAGGGTTATCTTCTCATCGCTGGTCAGGAACCCGACCGCAAACATCCCCAAGCGCGGGTATTCGGCGATGACGGTCCGGCGGAGCGAGCTGCGGTCGACGAACACGGCGTTGGTTAGCTGGCGAGCCGAGCCGTAGATGCTCTTGACGATGGGCACACGCTGCAGGATCTTGTCCAGCCAGCCGAGCGTGAGCTTGCCGATGAGACCCGTGGCAATCCAGCCGGTGAAGAGGACGAGCATGATGAAAAGGACGAACCCAGCGAGAGTGGCGAACCATCCGGGCAGGCCCGCGAGCCACGGGTTCAAGCCGAAGAGCGGGTGAAACAGAGCACCCAGCCGGACGATGATGAACCAGAAGATGAAGACGGTAACGCTCAGGGGCAGCAGGGTCGCGACGCCGGTGAGGAAGTAGTGGCGGAATTCTTTCAAACTCGAGGCGCGAAGTCGGTATTCCGATTCAAGCTCGAATGCAGGCAAATGACGAATCGGGGGATTCGGATTTCGAGCTTGTGTGCCGCGTCAAGTCGCCTTGAAGACCTGGTTGTCCTGGCCCGTCCGCTGTTGCGCGGCCTCGGCCAGCAGCTCTTTGCGGCAGCGCATCAGGAAGTCGTGGCAGGCCGGAGTCTGGTAGTCGGGATAGGTCCAGGCGAGCGGCTGGAATTTGCCCGACTGGAAGATGAGCGCCAGGTCGGCGTAGATGCCGCCGCGAAGGTAGATGCGGTGGGCAAAGCCCTTGGTTGAGGCCAGTACCAGGTTGTGCAGGGAAAGCAGGCCGGGGTCGAGGTTCACGCGGCGCTTGGCGTTCGGACCGAGGAAACGCTTCTCCAGGGTATGGGTAGTCTGCTTGAAATCGACGAGTTGCTCAGCCTCGACCAGGTCCTGGAATGCCAACCACTGGCGAATCAGGTTCGGTCCCATCTCCTTTTCGTAGTAGTCGGTGAAGTTGAACGGTATCTCTTCGCTCTTGGCAGTCACGGTCCCGAACCCTTCGGCCAGAGCGGACTGAGCCTGCGCCAGCAGGTTGCGGTCATTCGAGAGGAGTCCGACCACCAGCTTCACTGGATCGTCGGTCGTGCTTTCCTCTTTCAAGAGTTCAAACATGTCCATTACCTCGCATCATCCGGCGCGCCGTCTCGGTGGCCGCCGTCCATAGCCAGCGAATCGAAGGTCACGTCCTTTTCCGGCACACTGCCGGTCGTTCCGGTTTCACGCCGGGCAAGGAATTCCCCGATCTCCTCCATCCGGGGCAGATCCTCAAGTCCTGCCAACCCGAAGTAGCGCAGGAACTCAGGCGTGGTCCGGTAGAGAAACGGGTTGCCCGGGCGGCTGGCGCGGCCGTAGGTCGCAATCAGCCGGCGTTCTAGGAGTGTAACAAGCGGGCCCGAGCAGTCAACCCCCCGTAGCTGCTCGATCTCGGGCCGGGTGACCGGCTGCTTGTAGGCGATGATCGCCATCACCTCGAGCGCCGCGCGTGAGAGCCGGTGAGTGTACTGGTGCTGGTAGAGGCGGCGCACGAACTCGGCGTAGTCCGGCATAGTGTACAGCTGGAACCCCTGCGCTACCCGCTGAACGCGGAACGTCCTGCCGGTTTCCTGGTAGACGGCATTAAGCCCATCGATAACCGCCCGCGCCTCTTCCGGTTCCACCTCGGCAAGCTCTGCGAGCCGGTCAAGCTTGACCGGGGCGTCGGCGGCAAAGAGCAGGGCCTCGAGCACCTGTACGGCAGGAAGCGGCGCCGGCGCAGGGATTTCCGAATGACGATTGTCGAGTGACGAATCATCGGACTCGGGAGTCGAGAGTGGGGAGACGGGATCGGGGGCGAGGGATTGCGGCGCGGGTTCAAGGGCCCCGGGGTGCAGGGGTTTTGGTCTAGGAGTCGGAATCTCGCTCTCTGGCGCGACGCCGCCCGGTTCAGCTCCGGCTACTCCCGACTCTCTACTCTCTACTCCCGCTGCCGGTTTCTCTTCCATCATCTCTTCAGCCTGAAACGTGCGAGGAGCGCGGCGCCGGCAAGCCGCAGGTCTTTCCGGTCCATGAAGCACGATAGCCTTGTTTCCGACGTCGAGAAGGCATCGAGGTGGACGCCGACCCGGTGCAGCGTATCGAGCGTGCCGGAGAGAATCTCCGGGTCGGAGCCGACGCCCGGCCCGACCACTGACACCGAGCAGAGGGAGTCCTTGACCTCAAGCCGGTCGGCCCGCACCTGCTTGGCGAGCTTCCCGAGGATGGTCCTGGCCGCCGGCAGGCTCGCCTCGGGTACGATGTAGGACAGGTCGAACCGGTCGCCGTGCACCACGCCGTGGTTGAAGAACACGACCGGCACGCGGGCCGCGGCCAGTTGGGTCACAACCTGGTGCAGGCATTTCTCCTTCTTCGGCACGTCAACGAGCGAAAGCCGCACCAGCTTGTGGTTGTGCGTCATCGCCCGGACAAAAGCCTTCTCCATCTTCTCAAGTTTGGCCACAGTCGTACCTCGCTTGTCGTTGAATGAAGACCGGATGGAAAGTCGCACCCGGTACTTGGCCGCGAGCGCGCACGCCCGCGGGTGAATCACCTCCGAGCCGGAGCCGGCCAGTTCGGCCAGTTCCTCGAAGCTGAGCCCGGGCACCAGCCGTACACCGGGAAACTCCGAAGGGTTCTCGGTGAAGACGCCGTCCACGTCCTTGTAGAGTTCACAACGCTCGGCGCCGAGTGCGGCCGCGAGCGCAACCGCGGTCACGTCCGAGCCGCCGCGGCCGAGTGTGGTTATCTCGCGCTCCGGGCTAACTCCCTGGAACCCGGCGACAATCGGGATTACCTTTCCGCGCAGGGCGCGGCGGAGACGGTCGCCCCGGATTTCCTCAATCCGGGCGTCGGAGTGGAATCGGTCGGTGATGATGCCGACCTGTGAGCCGGTGAACGAGACCGCTTCCAGGCCTTCGCTGAGGATGGCGAGAGAAACCAGCGCCATCGCTTCCCGCTCGCCCGCGGTCAGGAGCATGTCGAGTTCGCGCCGTTGGGGGCTGGGCATGATTTCGTGCGCCAGTTTCGTCAGAGCGTCGGTGGTGTGGCCCATCGCCGAAACCACGACCACGACCCGGTTGCCGGCGGCGCGGGTCGCTACGACCCGGCGCGCCACGCGGCGGATCCCCTCGATGTCCGCGACCGAGCTTCCGCCGTACTTCTGGACGACTAGAGGCATGAAGAAGGGATGAGGGAGGAGGAAGGAAGGAGGAAGCAGGAAGGTGAATGGGAGTGGGAGGCGGGGAGTTGGGAGTGGCCAGAAGCCGGCCTCGCCACTCTCAACTCTCTACTCACTACTCTCTCTCCTCTGCCAGCCACCTGCCGATGCGCCGCGCCGCTTGCTGGAGTTGCCTCTCGGGCGCGACCAGGGCGAACCGCACAAATCCCTCGCCGTACTGGCCGAAGCCGGTCCCGGGCGCGCACATCACGCGGCAGTTCGAGAGCAGCTTGCGGGTGAAGTTGAGCGATGCAGACTCTCCGGCCGGCGCTCTATCGTGGCCCACCGGCAAGCGGGTCCAGACGTAGAACGTCGCAGCCGGCAGACCCACGCCCCATCCGTGCCTCACCAACTCGCCGCAGAACGTATCCCGGCGCCCCCGGTACAGCAAACGGTTGGCTGCGGCGAACCTGTCCCCGGACTGAAGCGCGAAGACGGCCGCGTCCTGAATTGCCCCGAAAGGGCCCGAGTCGGTGTTCTGTTTAATCTTGAGCAGCGACTTCACCAGCCGCGAGTTGCCGACCGCCATGCCGATGCGCCAGCCGGCCATGCTGAACGTCTTGGAGAGCGAGTGGAACTCGATGCAGCGTTCCTTGGCGCCTGGCACCTCGAGGATGCTCGGCGGCTTCACCTTGCCGAAGTAGAGCTCGGAGTAGACGTTGTCGTTCACGACGAAGAACCCGTACTTCTGGGCCAGGGCGACAACTTCACGATAGAAGTTGAGGGTTGCTACCGCGGCAGTCGGGTTGCCGGGGAAATTCAGGCAGAGAAGCTTGATGCGCCGGGCGATGCGGGAGAGCCAATCGAGGTCGATGAGGAAGTCGTTCTTCTCCTCGAGCGGCACCGGAATCGGCGTTGCCCCGGATAGCCGCGACTGGTTCTGATACACCGGGTAGCCGGGGTCGGAGACTGCAACCGTGTCCCCCGGGCCGCAGGTTCCCCAGATCAGGTGCGCGACGCCCTCCTTGGAGCCGACGAGCATCGAGACTTCGGTCTCCGGGTCTAGTTTGACGTGGAAGCGGCGGCGATACCATGACGCAACTGCCGCGCGCGCCGTGAGCTTGCCGGGATAGCTGGGATAGCGGTGGTTCTCAGTATTCTTGAGTGCTCTCGTGAGCGCGGCAGATATCGGCTTGGGCGCGGGCTGGTCAGGACTGCCCTCGCCGAGGTCAATCAGGTCGCGGCCAGCGCGGGACTTGAGGTCGTCCAGTTCCTGGAAAAGGTAGGGGGGAATCCAGCCGAGTCTGGCCGCAGACGGCTCGTGCATCTGAATCATGATAAGGCCAAAATGACGGATTGTCAAGCTCTTGGCGAATCATATCCCTATTATTGAGTCCTGCGGTGTCAAGCGGCAGGCTGAGGGTCGGCCCTGTCCGACTCGTCCGACGTGTCTGACCCGCGGTCTTGCCCTGCCTCTTGACAGTCTCCGGCCCGAGGCTAGAATTCTACTTGGAGGCGGTTATGACCAAACTTCTGGCCTGCCTGCTCTTCTCGGCAGCGGTCGCGGCTGCCAATCCCTACGTTCTGACCTTCCTGAGTGAGGTGAGCGTTGACTCGGTACATAAGTTCGTAGAGCTCCATGGCGAACCGGACGACCAGTCGATGGACCTGAATGGCTGGCAGCTTGTCACGACAACGTCGGCCTGCACCTTGACGCACTACCTGCAATACAATGAGTTTCTCGTCGTGGATTCGGAAGCTCTGGCTCTTAGAGAAGCCGTACGTGGCACTCTGAGCCTCAATCCGCTTGGAGACAGCGTGACCTTGCTCGACAGCACGGGCAGGGTCGTTGACTGGGTCTGTTATCCCACGTATCCGACAGGGCACGGCAAGGCTCCGCTCCCACCAGTACCGGGCAGCGTCGCGTTCTGGAACTTCGACGACTTCGAAGGCCAGTCGATGAACTGGTACGTTGACTCGACGCCTACGCCGGGCTGGGACAATGACGATCAAAGCAGAATCGCTGGGACACTCACTGGCAGCGGTGGAGTCACTCTGGACGAGGCCAGCGTCTACGCGTCAGGAACAAACGGACATTGCCACTGCGGGCTCTATCAGCAGACCGGCTACACCATCAGCGGCCTTGGCGCCGGCACTTACTACGGAGAGCACTAAATGTTTGACAGCTTGAGGTCATGTTGCCGCATATCGGACGTGCTCTTCCGCAAAGTAACTCCTGACCACTTCTGGCTGGCGTTGCCGGCTGCGTAGGTAGGATCGGGCC
>VGIR01000117.1 GCA_016867815.1 candidate division WOR-3 bacterium
GAACAGGTTGCGCACACGCCCTTGCAGGCCGAGTGTGACCGCCTCGCGGAAGACGAATCTCCGGTAGAACACGCCTTGGACGATGCCGGAGACAATGGCGTGCAGCGATGCTCTGTCCGTCTGTTCTGCCACAAGTGAAGATAGACATGCACCACACCATGTCAAGCAAGTCACCCCCAATGTGGACAAGTGGTTCGCAACCTGGGCATAAGCTGCGCGAAAGCCGGGTGCAGCTCACGCCGCTCCCGTGTTCATCCGGTGGGAAACCTGTTGGCAGCAGGTTGCCAGCCTGGCGACAACTTGTTTGGCCGCGGCCCGAGTCCCTAGTCAGCGCAGAACTGCCTTTGAGAAACCGGCTGCAGCCGGCCTCTCCGACTCATCCCTCATCGCCTGCCTTCCGTTTCTGCGGTGCCCCGGGCTGCCTCATTCACTCGTCATCAGGAATCACAATTCCGTCATTCCCTCTGGACCCTAGCTGAATGCCGTCCAGCGTGTCTCGTGACAGCCGGGAGGGCACCGAATCCTGCCTCCTGCCGCGTCGTGAAGGCTACCCCCCCAGAACCTACGTTGAGCCACGAAGACACGGAGAATACGAAGCGAACGGGGTGAACCACCGATGCACACGGATACCCGGGCAGATGTCTTCGAGAAACCCATCTGTGTTCATCCGTGTCCATCTGTGGTCAGTCGAATGTCGTCCGGCTTCGTGGTCGTCTGCTTCGGAATCCGCGCTGCCCGGGCGGATTGACTGTCCGGCTAATCCTGCTATCCTCTGTCCGAATCTAACACCGCCAAGGAGGACAATTGGCTAGACATTGCGAGATTTGTGGCAAAGTCGGCATGGTCGGCTCGAACATCAGCCATGCCCACAACGTAACGAAGCGAATGTGGGAACCCAACCTGCAACGCGTACGGGCCAAGGTCGAGAACGAGAACAAGCGAATCTGGGTCTGCACGCGCTGCCTGCGCTCCGGCAAGGTCCAGAAAGCCTGAGGCCCTCACTGATCGTACTGGTATCTGAATCCCGGGAGGTTTCTTGAAGTGTCTCATCACCGGCATCACCGGCTTTGCCGGCAGCCACCTGGCTGAGTATCTCCTTTCCCGGGGCGACTGCGAAGTGCACGGCACGATGCGCTGGCGCTCCCGGATGGAGAATATCACTGAGCTAGGCAACCGGATCACGACCCACGTCTGCGACATCCGTGACGCGACCGCGATGTACGAGATCATCCGGGACCTGAAGCCGGACCGGATCTACCACCTCGCTGCCCAGAGCTTTGTGCCCATGTCATGGACCGCCCCGGCCGAAACCCTCACGACCAACGTCATCGGCCAGACCAACATCTTCGAGGCAATCCGGGCGGTTGGCTGCCCGACCCGCGTACAGATCGCCTGCTCCAGCGAGGAATACGGCATGGTACTGCCCGAAGAGACGCCGATAAAGGAAACCAACCCGCTCCGTCCCCTGTCAACGTACGCCGTCAGCAAGGTCGCCCAGGACCTGATGGGTTACCAGTACCACCAGAGCTACGGTATGCACATCGTTCGCACCCGCGGCTTCAACCACACCGGCCCGCGCCGCGGCGATGTATTCGTTACCTCCAACTTCGCCAAGCAGATCGTCGAGGTCGAGCGGGGCAAGCAGGCGCCGGTGATTCACGTCGGCAACCTGAATGCCGTCCGCGACTTCACCGACGTCCGCGACACGGTTGTCGCCTACTATCTCGCTCTGGAGAAGGGCAAGCCCGGCGACGTGTACAACGTAGCCACCGGCAAAGGCTACAAGATAAGCGAGATGCTCGACATCCTGCTGAGCTTCTCAAAGGTCAAGATCGAGACCCGGCCCGACCCGAAGCGGATGCGGCCGAGCGACGTCGAGCTGCTGCTCGGTGATGCAGCCAAGCTTAGAACCGAGACCGGCTGGGAACCGAAGTACAAGTTCGAGCAGACCATGAAGGACCTGCTCGACTACTGGCGAAGCAAGCAGGGATAGAGAGAGCGAGGTACAAAGGGATAAAGTGCAGGAATCCGAACACTTGATCCCTCGGTCCCTCGATCCCTCTCTCCCTCTGCCATGAGTCGCATACTCGTCACCGGCATCGAAGGCTTTGCCGGTGGCCACCTCGCCCGTCACCTTACCTCGGCGGGACATGAGGTCATTGGCCTCCACTGGGCCGACGCGCCGGCTGGTCTGCCGGGCGAGCTTCACAGAGGGGACGTCTGCGACTTCGATGCCACCCGTGCCCTCCTGGAAACGACAAAACCCGATGGCATCATTCACCTCGCGGGCATCAGCTCAGTAGCCCTGTCCGAATCGCGCCAGATGACCACCTACGAGGTCAACGCGCTGGGTACGCTCAAGCTCCTCGAAGCAGTCCGCCAGCTCCGGCTGAAGTGCCGTCTCGTCCTCATCTCCTCGGCCGACGTCTACGGCCGGTCCAATGTTGGCCGGGCCTTGTCCGAGGACTTGCCCTCCTTGCCGCTCAGCCCCTACGCCTTGAGCAAGCACATGACCGCTGAAGCCGGCCTATTCTACCACCGGGCGTTCGGGCTGGACGTAGTCATCCTCCGGCCTTTCAGCCACACCGGACCCGGCCAGACCACTGCGTTTGTCTTCCCCAAGGTCGCGAACGCCATCGCCCGGATTGAGCGCGGCCAGATGGAACCGGTTATCGTGATGGGCGACCTCAGCGTCAGGCGTGACTACACCGATGTCCGCGACGTAGTCCGGGCCTACCTTCTCGCCCTCGGACGCTGTGTAGCAGGCGAGACCTACAACGTTACGTCCGGCAAACCACTGATGATACGGGAGGGTGTGGACTACCTGTGCGGCCTGGCCCGCGTTCCGGTTGAGATCAGTAGCTCGGCTGCCGAGTTCCGGCCACACGACATCCCGCTCCTGACCGGCGACCCGTCAAAGTTCATGGCCGCCACCGGCTGGAAGCCCGAGATTCCCTTCGCCAACACCCTCTCCGACCTGCTGGACTACTACCGCGGGCTCTGAGCCCGCGGCAAGTCCGAAGCCCGAAACCCGAATGACGAATGAAGCTCGAATTCCCCAATGACGGAGTGATACTTGAACGCGAGCGTGATCGCCCTACAATCCACGTCATGGCAGAGACCACGCGGTTCGACCTGGAAGAACGAACTGCGTCCTTCGGCGAGGCGGTGGTCCGCTTCTCAAAGACCATACGCGAGACGGCGGTCACGCGGCCACTGGTGAACCAACTCGTCCGGGCCGCAACCAGCATTGGCGCGAACTACTGCGAGGCCAACGACGCCGACTCCAAATCCGACTTCCGGTGGGACTGCCGCGGCTTTCCGCTGAGGAAAACCGTGGCTGTACCCAGTCCTTTCCTGCCGGAGTCGGCGGCGGACACGCGAAAGCTGTGGCAGGAGGCCAAAGAACTCAACCTCATCTTCGGTGCCATCATCCGCTCTACCACAGCTCGCAAAACTCCTCCCGAAGACACCTAACCCCGGTGACGCACTCACTTGTAGTTGATGTCCGTGATTTGTCATTCGGACTTCAATCGGCCTTCGAGCTTCGTCATTCGAGTTTGGCCTGTGATTCGGTCTTCGGGTTTCAATCGTCATTCGGACTTCGTCATTCGAGCTTGATCGAGAGTCTCTCCTCCTAGCATGAGGCTATCGATCGTGGTCGTCACCTGGAACTCTTCCGCTGACATCGACGCCTGCATCGACTCCATCAACTACGGCGAGGAGTTCGAGGTCATCGTGGTCGACAACGCCTCGAGCGACGCGACGGTAGAGAGAGTCGGCCGTCACCATCACCTGACACTCGTCGAGAACCAGCGTAACCTCGGCTATGCAGCCGCCAACAACCAAGGCATCAAGGCCGCGACCGGCGAGTACGTGCTGCTGCTCAATCCCGACACGCGTGTCGAACTCGGCACGCTCGATGTCCTGTCACGCTATCTGGACGAGCATCCCGTCACCGGCGCGGTCGCCCCGCGCCTTGTCAGCCCGGATGGCTCAACCCAGTTCTCAATCCGTTCCTTCCCTACCTCGGCCTCACTCTTCTGGGAACTCATCGGCCTCGCCCGGCTCTTCCCCAAGAGCCGCGTCTTCGGCCGCTGGAAGATGAAGTACTTCGACTACGACCGGCCCGCCGAGGTCGAACAGCCGATGGCCTCCTGCCTGATGCTTCGCAGGACCGCTCTCGACTCCATCGAGCCTCAAGCTTCAAGCTTCAAGCTTCAAGCTCCGGACTCCGGGCTTGCGGCTTGTGGCTTGCGGCTTGGAGCTTTCATGGACGAACAATTCCCGATGTTCTACAACGACGTCGACCTATCCAAGCGCATGGCAGATGCCGGCTGGAAGACCGTCTACCTCCCCGACGCGCGCGTGGTCCACCGCCATGGCGCGAGCACGAGACAGGTGCGAGCGAAGATGATCCGCGAGTCCCACCGCTCCGCGTTCCGCTACCTGCGCAAGCACGACCACTCCGGTCTCTTCTGGCTCAAGGCCGCAGTCCTACTCCCCCTCTTCGAGGTCACGTCCCTCCTGCGCGTAATCGCGCACCATCTCCGCCGCCGCACTCCCTAGCCGCCATTCGTCATTCGAGCTTGTCATCCCATCTTTGGTCATTCGTGCTCCGACATTCGAGCTTGTTCTGGTGTAAGGCCTTCTCCACGTCATCGCCTATCGCCTGCGCCGTCCCCGACGGCAACCAGACCGAGCATGGCCTCTACTCCCATTCTCCCTCTGTCCTCGCAGCAGGCCACCAACCCGGCTGGAGCCGTACAGCGTTCCCCGTTTGCCGACTTCCGGAACCGGTCACTGGAACCACGTGACTGGTCACTCGCGGCCGTTTGTGCTCGGGCCTGAGCTAGCTTGATGCTTACGGCCTGTGGCTTGAGGCCCGCGGGCTACACCCGCGCCAATCTGCAATGCCTCGTGGGAGCTTCCCGAAGTGTGGTGCTTGTTCCTGGTTGCTTCACGCACGGAAAGGCCCTCTCTCTCACTCCCTCGGCAGTTCCCCATGGAGCGGGGAGAACCGCTCCCGATTCTCCACCACGGCTGATGCGGTCTTTCATTTCAGGAATAACTGCGTCTCTGCATCGAGGAACCGCCCCTCATCATTGCCCTGAGGCTGTTCGGTCATCGCATTCGGGTCCGATCTCATGACATGGGTTACAGGTTATTATCAGGACATAGGTAACATATGACGAGTAACGGAGGTGTTGTTTATGCCCTGGAGAGTAAGTGGTGCGCAGCATCTGCGCGCCGAGTTTGTGTTGGTGGCAAGCGAGCCGGATGTCAGCACGAGCGCGGCCTGCCGGCAGTTCAATGTGAGCCGGAAGACCGGCTACAAGTGGCTGCGGCGGTACAAAGAAGTCGGTCTGTGCGGGTTGGTGGATGTGAGCCGGCGTCCGCGGTCGAGTCCCTTGTCCGTGAGTGGGGCGTTGGTATTGGAGCTGGTACGGCTGCGGCGGGAGCATCCGCACTGGGGTCCGAAGAAACTGCGGCGACTGCTGTTGCGTACAGGCTTCCGATCGGAGGAGGTGCCGGGTGTGGCGACGGTCGGGCGGATACTGCGGCGGGCCGGCCTGAGTGAGGCCAAGGGGCGAGGTCGACCCCGACGCTGGGAGCCGGAAGGGCCGCTGAGTGCGGCAGCGGGTCCTAATGATGTCTGGACGGTTGACTTCAAGGGCTACTGGCGGGTGGGCGATGGCGAGCGGTGCGAGCCTTTGGGAATCCGGGATCTCTATAGTCGCTACATCCTCTGTCTGCGGCCGATGCGGCGGCGGCGGATTGAAGATGTTAGAGGCGTATTTGCGGAGATGTTTGAGCGCTACGGGCTGCCGGTGGCAATCCGCAGTGACAACGGTGCACCCTTCGCATCGATGGTTGGCCCCTATGGGCTGACGCGGTTGAGTGCCTGGTGTCGGACATTGGGCATCAAGCTGGACCGGATCGACCCGGGGCATCCGGAACGGAATGGCAGCCACGAGCGGATGCACCGTGACCTGGCGGCCGAGATCCAGGGACAGCCGGCGCCGACGCTTGCGGAAGAGGCGGTGCGACTTGAGCGGTGGCGGGTAGACTATAATATCAACCGGCCGCATGAAGCGCTGGGGCAGAAGACGCCGGGTGAGGTATATCGGGTATCGCCGCGCCGAATGAGCGACGTCGAGCCCTACAAGTATCCCTACGGCTATCTGCTGCGGCGGGTGGACAGCAAAGGGTACATAGCGGTAATGGGTAAGGCGGTATCCCTGAGCGATGCTTTGATCAGGACCGAGGTGGGTCTGGAGCGGCTGGATGAGACCCACTGGCGGATATGGTTTTGTGACATGGCGATAAAAGAGGTCTGCGTGCAACGTGCGGTACCCCGCTGGCTTGCGCCGCCGGCGGTCACGCAGGTGTAACCCATGTCCTGATAATAAAGTGTTACCTATGTCCTGAGTCGCTCATTCGGGGGCTGCCCGGGGGACGGTACCCCCAGTGCTGCCCGGGACTGTACTCTTGGCAATGACCTGTTGAAGCTAAGCTGTTCTTTTTCCTAGGCTTACGCGCACGAAACCAGACTATATTCAGGTCAGCTCGGCCCGGATTCGGGATTTCCGTCTCCCCCGCCGAACACCGCCCGGTTCAATCACAATCCGGCAAGCGTCGGCAGCGCGTCTTCATCAAGATCACTTGGTTGCCTGACTGCCGTCAGCCGGCTCGGGCCTGCACTTGGGCCAGTTTGGTGCTTGCAGCCTGGGACTAGCGGGCTACGCCCGCGCCAATCTGCAATCTGCAGTCTGCAATCTGAAATGCCTCGTGGGAGCTTCCCGAAGTGGCGTGCCTGTCCCTGGTTTGCCTGTGGCGGCAGTAGAGACACCCGCGTCGGCGCTACTGAGTTGTGTCGCTGTTTCTATCCGCTAGCGCTCGGCACTCTTGCGCAACTCGAAGTCCGATACCTCCTGGTTTGAGGACGCCAGGTGGATCAGTCCCTTCAGGATCGAGACTCGACCGGAAACGACTCGTGACGCGTCAACGTCTACGCCATCGTAATCAGCGTTGCAGGGGGTTTCGACTTCCATTATCCACCAACGGTCCAATTTCTCTATCAACTTCACCATTGTCTTCAGGTCTTCCTGGTATGTGGACCGGTCCTCGCCGCAGACGAATCCGAGCAGGTTGTGCACGGCCTTGTTGCGGATCTGCCGTAGCTTCCGCATCGCGGAGACATCGTCGTCGTCGATGGCACCCATCTTCCTTAGGAATCTGAGTGAACCGTCAAGCCCGGACTTGCAGGGCTGAGGGCCAGCACCTTCTCCTCGTATCTTCGCGCGAACGTCTTGTACTTCCGATCCATCGTGAGGAAACTGCGGGTTTCATCTACGACAATGTCCTCGAGAATCTCGTAGCTCGCTACGAACGAGCATGTCCCTCGGTTAGTTGAAATTCCTAGCGGCTCCCACATCACTTTAGGCAACTCTCTCTGTTGCGTCAATTTCTTTCGGTGACGCGGACCGTTCCAGTGCACTCAGCAATGCGGGGATGTGCCGGTAGCCATCTACGCACCGGAAGTGCTGCTCGGCATGTAGCAGCCCAGCTACACACCAGCGCCAGCGCATCTCGCCAGGGCGCCAGCGCTTC
>VGIR01000118.1 GCA_016867815.1 candidate division WOR-3 bacterium
TGATTCATCCCTACATTCTACGAGACCCCATGGCCAGTTGATCGCCTGCCGTCTTCCGCCGTTTCGACCGGCCATTTTGCAGACAACATAGCACACAACTGAATGCCGCCCCGAGCTCGCCGTCCATCCCTTGACTCGGCGCAAGTCAGGCATATTCTAGACGTCCATGGGAGCTTCTCCTGCCGCATTGGCGGCTGACCTTGTGCAGCGGTTCTCCCGCGACCGCAAGGTCTTCCTGTCCCTTGAGTACATGGAAGAACAACTCCGACCTGCGATTGTGGTTTGGCGTTTGGAGTTTGGCGTTCGCACTTTCCTCGGCGCGACCAAGGCCCCGGACTACACCTTCCGCATCGGCGGCCGCCGCGTCTTCTTCGCCGAGGCCAAAAAGCCGGCCGTGCGCATCGCCGACGACGCAAGCCCCGCGTTCCAGCTCCGCCGCTACGCCTGGACCTCCAAGCTCCCGGTCTCGCTCCTCACCGACTTCGAAGAATTCGCGGTCTACGACTGCCGCATCCGTCCGTTCCAGACCGACAAACCCGCGACCGCCCGCACCATGCTCCTCGGCTACACCGACTACCTCGAACGCTGGGATGACCTCGCGGGCCTCTTCTCGCCCGACGCCATCCAGAAAGGCTCGCTCGACCGCTACGTCGAATCGACCAAGACGAAGAAAGGTACGGCCGCGGTTGATGACGCCTTCCTCGCCGAGATCGAGAAGTGGCGCGACTCACTCGCCAGGAGCATCGCCCTCCGCAACCCACGCCTCTCGACCCGCCAGCTCAACTTCGCGGTCCAGCGCACCATAGATAGGCTGATATTCCTCCGCATCTGCGAAGACCGTGGCATCGAACACTACGCCTTCCTCCAATCGCTCATGAACGGAGAGCGAGTCTACCCGCGCCTCGTCAAACACTTCCGCGACGCCGACGACCGCTACAACTCCGGCCTCTTCCACTTCCGCGCAGGGCGACGGGACATGACCGAAATGTCCGACATTTCGGATCGTGTCCCAAGCCCCACCGACCCCGAGGTCTTTCTGTCCCCTGACTGCGCGGAAGAGCAGCTCCGCGATTTCCACTGTATACTCTCACGATGAGGTAACAACCAATGCCAGTAAACAGCAACAAGCCCTCCCGATGGAAGAACGATATCGTCCAGTCCGTTGACATGTACAATGACTGGTTCATGCGTTTTGCACCCAAGGCATATCGCGACACTCGGATCAAGACCACCGAGACTGTCAGGAAGGCCATGGAGAAAACACGTGGACTCATGAAGCTCGATGCTGATACGTTACAGGCACACCCCGAGGTACTGTGCGTCCTTCGAATGGCGACCTGTCCGCCTATCGCAGTCGACCGGCTCATCGGCCTTGCCGGAGTTGAAGGTAGCTTGGTGAAGTCCATGGAGGATTCTCTCCGGGTTCCTCCAAAGATGCCGCCTCCGAGAGTAGCTGAAGGCCTCTCCCGTATCGGAAACATCATCCAGAAGCTCCAGGATGGAGACATCCTCGTATGGATCGACGGGCAACGAGAACCGACCGAAGACGAGGCGCAGCGCGCATCGACCGTGATCGCGGACCGGCTGTGCGGCGCTCAGGCCAACCCGATAATCCGCAACGCGCAGGAGCAGCGTCAGCTTGACAAGGTCAAAGACTGGCTTGTCGCGCGAGGCTACAGGCAAGTCGAACCAGCGGAGGTCGCGGACTACCGGAGGATGCAGCCGGGAACATTCTGCTTTCGGCTGAACGTCCGCGTGCTGCAGAACAAACGTCAGGTGAATGTGCCGGTAGACATAGTCATCATGCCGAACAGCCCCGTTGGTCCGCGGCGTCCTCTGCTCGTAGAAGCCAAGTCCGCGGGCGACTACACAAACGTGAACAAGCGCCGGAAAGAGGAAGCTACGAAGATGAAGCAATTGCGCGACACGTACGGGCGAAAAGTGAGGTACGTGCTCTTCCTGGGCGGCTACTTCGACTCAGGTTACCTTGGGTATGAAGCATCAGAAGGCATCGACTGGGTCTGGGAGCATCGCATCGATGATTTCGGACGGATGGGTCTATAGGCAGTGACGAAGACGAGGGAACTCGAAGGCAAACGCATCGTCCTGCAGCGCTCGCTTGATGAACAGCGCACGCAGGCTGAGCGAAACCGTCTGGGTCAGTTTGCCACGCCGCCCCGGCTCGCGACCAGCATCGTGGAGGCTTCCCTCAAGCTGCTCCGCTCATCCCGTGTGCGATTTCTCGACCCTGCGTTCGGCACCGGCTCTTTCTACTCCGCTCTTCTTGACCTTGTTCCCCGCGCGCGCCTGCAGAGCGCGGCGGGCTATGAGGTGGACCCGGCTTTCGGGGACGTGGCCGAAAGCCTATGGAGTCCGACCGGATTGGATCTGCACGTCGCTGACTTCACCAGAGCCGTGCCTCCTTCGGACCCCAGCTCAATGCCTAACCTGGTCGTCTGCAACCCACCATACGTCAGGCACCATCACTTGGATAGAGAGACCAAAGAACGTCTCCAGTTGTTGGTCAAACAGCACCTCGGCATAGACGTCTCGGGCCTCGCCGGTCTGTACTGCTGTTTCCTGCTCCTGTCGCACGGTTGGATGGCGGAAGATGGCGTCGCCGCATGGCTGGTGCCCAGTGAGTTCATGGACGTCGGCTATGGCCAAGCGGTCAAGCGCTACCTGCTCGACCATGTAGAGACACTCAGAATCCATCGGTTCGACCCATCCGAGGTGCAGTTCGAAGATGCGCTAGTCTCCTCGTGCGTCGTCTGGTTCCGCAATGTCAGGCCGTCGTCGAACCACGCGATTGCCTTCTCATATGGTGGTTCGATAGAGTCGCCCGGCTGTGAGCGGCTCATAGCGACCGACGAACTGCGACGCGAGCACAAGTGGACGAGGTTCCCCGCGAAAACAACGCGCCCGGACCACGCGAAAGTCAGACTCGGGGATTTCTACATCATTCGTAGGGGGATAGCTACCGGAGCGAACGGTTCCTTCATCATGACCCGTCAACAGGCCGAGGAACGTGAGTTGCCTCTGACCAGCTTGCGTCCAATCCTGCCCGGTCCGCGATACCTGAAGTCGGATGAGGTACTCGCAGAAGCCGATGGCTCGCCGCGCTTGGAGCCACGGCTGGTACTTCTCGACTGTAAACTACCTGAACGTCAGGTGCGGGACGAATACCCGTCGCTCTGGCGTTACCTGGAAAGCATCCGTTCCGACGTAGCTGGGCGCTACTTATGCGCCAGGCGCACGCCTTGGTATTCCCAAGAGCATCGTCCGGTCGCTCCTTACCTGTGCACGTACATCGTGCGCGCCAAGACCCGCCCCTTCCGGTTCATACTCAACCACTCACAGGCGACTGCTGCCAATGTGTATCTGCTGCTCTACCCCAAGCCGCATGTCGCACGCGCGCTGGAATCGAACCCCGAACTCAAACGGCAGGTTTGGCAAGCTCTAAACCGCTGTGGCGACGGCGCGTTACTGGACGAAGGGCGAGTCTACGGTGGAGGCCTGCACAAGCTCGAACCCAGCGAACTCGCCAACGTGCCCGCCGACCATCTGCTGGACCTCCTGCCGAATCCGGACGAAGGCAGACGCGCTCCACGGAATCTGTTTGAGGAAGCGGTCGTGAGAGACGCACCGTCTCGACAACGCCGCGCCCGGCCGAAGCGCCAGCCGCGCAACAGCAAGCGGAGCCCCCGCCGTGTCGCTCGTGGCCGCCGCTGACGACAAGATGGTCGAAATGGTGGAGCGGATGCTCGACCTGCACAAGCAGTTGACCAAGGCCAAGACCCCGCACGGGCAAGAATCCCTCAAGCGCACGATACAGGCTACCGACAACCAGATCGAGGCGCTGGTGTACGAACTGTACGGACTGAACGAAGACGAGATTCGGATTGTGGACCAGCTGGCATGAGGGACTCGAAAGGGCTCTTCAGTGGAATTGCTCTCACTGGCTATTCTGAACGGGGCATGCTCAATTCTCTGCTTCACGAGCTGACTTACCGTAGGGACGGTCTCCAACTGCTCGGCGAACTGCTTGGCGAAGTCTGGTTCCCCTGCAGAAAGCAGATATCACAAATGGAGCCAGTGCGCAACGCGGAAGTCATCGTTGAGCAGTCATTATCTGACTTTGGCGACTCCGACTGCGTCATCTTGCTTGACCGTGACGGCCACGGCCAGACAGCGTTTGTGGAAGCCAAGGTCGCAACTTCTCAGGTTCCATCTCGGTACTTCAGGCGCGAGTTCGACTTCTTTAGAAACGACGTCGGCCGCAACGGTAGGCTTGGCGCTGACCTGTTTTCCCAGCTCTACCGCAAGCTTGTTCTCGCCAGCGCACTTGTGGATCGCGGCTTCGACCAAGTCGTGGCGAAAGGCATCGAAGTGGAAAACGGCAAGGAATACAGGAACAGCACAGTGCGCAAGTTGGGCAGGAATCCGGTCGTGCTGCGAGCGGCCCGCAAGATGGCCGTCCATCTCTCAGACGTACTCCTCGTGGCCGTCGTGCCGCTTGGGAAACTCGACCCGGAAGACGCCGCAGAGTTCGCTGCGTCGGCCCGGATGCTCCTAGTTGAGAACGAATGTGTCGGAGTCGATCTCGGATTGTGTCTCTGGAAGGATTTCCTGCGGAGTTTCGGACTGCTTACTTGGCTGCAGGTCGAGGGTTTCTGCATGGAGCATCACCTAGACAATACGATGGTATCGTTTCGTCACAACGCCGGTCAGATATCGGCACACCTCAAGTCGAACTCCGTAGTATGATGACAAACCCGTTGTTCAAGGTCAAGGTGACGCCCGCTCAGGAGTACCTCCGACGCACGATCGACACCACCAATGGGCACACAGATGCACTGGCGTACGGGCTTCAGAGATTGACGCAAGAAGAGGTCATGGACGTTGAGGAAGGACTGCGTGGATGAACAGGAAAGCGGGAGTAGTAGACGAGTTCGTGCGGCTGGTTGGCGGCGTAGCGGCAATTGTCGTGACGCTGACGCCTCTGTCGACGTTTGCTGCCGAAGACGAATCGACAGAAGGCATTTGGCGGCCGCTCGGCAAGAATGCGCAGGGATACGAGGAGTGTCTCTGGCTCAGAGACAGTTCGGTGATGGTGAAGGTCCCGGCAGGGGTCTTCACAATGGGTTCTGACGGTGACCAACCCTGCGAGAAACCAGCACACGAAGTCTATCTGGACGAGTTCTGGATCGACAAGTGCGAAGTGACCAACCGGCAGTACAAGCGGTTCTGTGACGCCACGGAACGCAAGTACCCACGTGACCCCGACGACTTTGATGTGCCGGATTACTTCAAGAGCCGACCCGACTATCCGGTAGTGAACGTCTCGTGGGAAGACGCGGATGCCTATTGTAGCTGGGCTGGCAAGCGCCTACCCACCGAAGCTGAGTGGGAGAAGGCTGCACGCGGAACGGATGCGCGGAAGTACCCGTGGGGCAGCCGTAGACCGGGGTCGAGTCGGCACGGCAACTTCGCCGACGACGCGCTCGGACGCTGGCACCCGGGCTGGCCGAGAATCAACGGCTATGACGACGGATACTCAAACACCGCGCCGGTAGGTTCGTTCGCGTTGGGGGCGTCACCATACGGCTGCATGGACATGGCGGGCAATGTCTACGAGTGGTGCAGCGACTACTACAGCGACGATTACTTCGGCGGCTCCACAAAGAACCCGACCGGGCCGCGGAGCGGATCGTCCCGGGTCATACGCAGTTCGTCGTGGAGTCGCGCCGGGGACGTCCTGTGTGTGCGCCGCAGCTCCAATCAAGCGTCCTGCCGCACCGAGGGCCTCGGGTTCCGTTGCTGCGGACCGGCGATTCCCAATTCACAACGGGCGGTTGTCGAGCCGGAACCACCAAGGCGCGGCTCGCCCGACGCGACGCACCCGACACAGGAAGGGAATGACACCATGCCACCGATGGATCTCAGCCCACCGGACGCCGGAGCTGGTGCACTTCCTGCGAGCAACGAGCAGAAATGGCAAAGGGATGGTTCGGTGATGGTCAGAGTCCTTGGGGGCAACTTCACCATGGGCTCAGACCGTGGCGAAAGTGACGAGAAGCCGACGCGCGAAGTCAACATTGCTGAGTTCTGGATCGACAGGTGCGAAGTAACCAATCGGCAATACAAACACTTCTGCGATGCCACCAACCGCGTCTATCCGAGCGACCCGGGCTTCCCGGGCATGTCGAGTTACTTCAGGAACCGGCCCGACTACCCGGTCGTGAACGTCTCCTTTGACGACGCGCAGGCCTACTGCGAGTGGGCGGGTAAGCGTCTCCCGACCGAGGCTGAATGGGAGAAGGCGGCACGAGGGATCGACCAGAGAACCTACCCCTGGGGCGAATGGGACCCGAACAACGCACGATGTAACTCGTCGTCCAAAGCCGACGGCTACGCATACACCGCGCCCGTTGGTTCATTCCCTGCCGGCGCCTCGCCGTGTGGGGCCTTGGATATGGCCGGCAATGTCCGAGAGTGGTGCAAGGTAGTACACGATTACACGATAAACCGTGAGATGATCGTCCAAGCCAGGAGTGTCCAGCGCGGCGGATCCGCTGACCTACCTGATGCGGCTCTACGTTGCTCCTCCCGTTCGTGGCGACCGGCACGAGGCGACTACATAGGCTTTCGGTGCTGCCGCTGAGAATCTGTGGAGCAGAAATCGGGGGAGGATTCTGGGGACATGGATAATCCCGGGGTCACAATAGGTCATGATTGACACGGCGGGGTGATGGCTGAGGGCTCACCGCTAGCGGAGAATCAGCGGGGAATCGGGGGCAGTCACCTATCACGGAACGTTGTCAACGTGCGGTACTACAAGATGGTCGGACTGGTAGAACGGATGCTCGACCCTTCGGCAGGCTCAGAGCTTGCCCTGAGGAACTCGAAGGGCAGGCTCTGCAGGAGTAGTTACCCAAGGCCAAAGCCCCGCACGAGCGAGAATCCCTCCAGCACACCATCGCCGCGACCGCCCGGCAGACTGGTGCGTTGCGCAAAGCCGGCAAGCTGCAGCGGATGCGCCGGGCAGAGGAGAATGTCTGGATGAGGGACCTGAGCCCGTCATGCAGCACGCCCGACTGTGGCGTTGAAAGATGACGCTTCCGACCAGGCATGTGGCGCGGGTCGTGATCATCGACGGCGCGGGCTCCGTCTTGCTTTGCAGGGGAAAACAGGGACACTGAGCTTGTCCAGAAACCCTCTGGAGATGGTCATAGGGTATTGTCGTTCGCGACTGTCTGCGATTGACGCGAGTCCGCCCTATGCTATGCGGCCCAGGCAGGCTTGAGATTCCCACCTGCCAC
>VGIR01000119.1 GCA_016867815.1 candidate division WOR-3 bacterium
CCGCGCAGACGAAGTCGCCCTCGTTTTCGCGGCCCTCGTCGTCAACCACAATGATGAAGCGCCCTGCCCTCAAGTCGCCTAACGCCTCATCTATCGAAGCGAACACGCTCTTCCCGTCAACCCCGCGCCGGATCTTCTTGGCTCCGACAATCATGAACAGTCAAGATAGTGGCGCGTCCGGCTAAGTCAAGCAAATGCGACGGGACGCAACGCCGGTGCGGCCCAACTCAGCTATTGATTTGTCTCGGGAAATCAGTATCATAGCCATTCTCTGCCGGACCCTTGAGCCTGTTTGCGGCACGGTGGCTCAGGTTTGTGCAGCGACCAACGGTCTTTCTAAAGAGCCCGTCTAGCATTGACAGTAGTAGCGAAATTGGTATAAGGATAGCTAAGATGAAGACTTACGTCGCCAGGAAAGACGACATAAAGAGCGAGTGGTATCTGTTTGACGCCGGCGGTCAGACCTTGGGCCGCCTCGCCACACAGATAGCTGTTCGTTTGATGGGCAAGCACAGGCCAATCTACACCCCCCACATCGACTCGGGCGACCACGTGGTCGTGGTTAACGCCGCGGGCATCAAGCTGACGGGCAAGAAGTACGACGAGAAGCTCTACCACCGCCACTCCATGTACCCGGGCGGCCTGAAGACATTCACCTACGCCCAGGTCGTGGAGCGGTTCCCGACCCGGCCGCTGGAACTGGCGGTGAAACGGATGCTGCCCAAGAACAGACTGCAGGCAAAGAGGATGGCTCGGCTCCACGTCTACACAGGAGCCGAACACAGTCACCAGGCCCAGAAACTCACACCGGTCAAATAACATGGAAAAGAACTACTTTGCCACCGGCAGCCGCAAGTCAGCCACGGCCAAAGTCTGGCTGGTCGCCGGCGGCTCCGAGACGATTGTCAACGGTCAGCCCTTCGAGGAGTACTTCGGCCGGGCCGACCTCGTTAGCGCGGCGATGTCGCCGCTGAAGACCACCGGCACTTCCGGCTTCGGGCTGAAGTGCCAGTGTTCGGGCGGCGGCCTCTCCGCTCAGGCTGCAGCCGTAGCTTTGGGTGCCGCCCGGGCTCTCGTCGCCTACAACCCCGACCTGCGCAAGGCCCTGCGCGGTGCCGAGCTACTGAAGCGCGACCCGCGTGAGAAGGAACGGATGAAGTACGGACTGGCCAAGAGGAGGAAGCGCTTCCAGTGGACCAAACGTTAACCATCAAGCAATTGCTCGAGGCTGGTGTCCACTTCGGGCACCATTCCCGTCGCTGGAACCCCAAGATGAAACCGTTCATCTTCGGCAAGAAGCACGGAATCTTCATCATCGACCTGGAGAAGAGCCTGGAACGCATGCGCCTTGCCTACGAGGCGGTGCGTAACATCACCGAAGCCGGCCGTGACGTACTCTTCGTCGGCACCAAGCAGCAGGCACGGCCGATCATCGAGGAGGAGGCTACTCGCTGTGGCTCCTGCTACGTAACTGAGCGCTGGCTGGGAGGCCTGCTCACGAACTTCGAGATTCTATCGACCCGCATCACGCGGCTTTCCGATCTGGAAAGGATGATCAACGAGGGACAGTACGGCAGGACGACCAAGAAGGAAGCCCTCCTTCTGCAGCGCGAGCACAAGAAGCTCCTCCGGGTGTTCGCCGGCCTGAAGGCGCTCGACCGCCTGCCCGGCGCAGTGTTCGTGATTGACCCCGTGCGCGAGGCAACCGCCGTCGCCGAGGCCCAGCGAGTCAGGATTCCGGTCATCGCCCTCATCGACACCAACGGCAACCCTGATGGCATCGACTACCCGATCCCGGGCAATGATGACGCTCTGCGTTCCATTCGGCTCGTGGCCGGCATGATAGCCAACGCGGTGATGGAGGGCCGGAAGCAGTTCGACACCGAGGAGGTCCAGTGAGTCAGCCAACCGAGAAAGTCGTCGACCTCCGCCGCCGCACCGGAGCAGGCATGATGGACTGCAAGGCCGCGATCGAAGAGGCGACCGGTGACATCGAAAAGGCAATCGAGATCCTCCGCACCAAGGGCATCGCCAAAGCGGCGAAGAAGGCCGAGCGGCCGACCGCTGCCGGCGTGATTGAGTCCTACATCCACCCCGGGGAACGACTCGGCGTGCTCATCGAGGTGGACGTCGAGACCGACTTCGTCGCCCGCAACCAGGAATTCCGTCGGTTCGTGCGCGACCTCGCGATGCACATCGCCGCGGCCGACCCGGCGGCGATTGACCGGACCGGTGTGGCCCCTGAAGTCATCGAACGCGAGAAGCGTATCTACGAGGAACAGGTGACCCAATCCGGAAAGCCGGCCAACATCGTCGAGAAAATCGTCCAGGGCAAACTCGAGAAGTTCTACGCCGACGTGTGCCTGCTGGAGCAGCCTTTCGTGAAGGCTCCCGAGAAGACCGTGGGCGACTACCTGAAGGAAACCATCGCCAAGTTCGGCGAGAACACCGTAATCCGGCGTTTCGCTCGATTCAAGCTCGGTGAGTAACCGGCGCTACAATCGACTCCTGCTCAAGATATCCGGTGACTGCTTCAGCGACTCAAAGTCGCTGAAGCGCGTCGCCGACCAGCTGGTCTCGGCCCAGCACGCTGGCGCCAACCTCGCCGTCGTCATGGGCGGTGGGAACATCCTGCGCGGCCGCGATACCCGAGACATGGACCAAGCCGCAGCTGACAAAGCCGGAATGCTCGCCACGGTCATCAACGGCATCAAGCTGACCGAACTGCTCGGCTCCCATGCCCCTGCAAGGCACTTTTCGGCCATCGCCGTGCCCGGGACCGCGGCGGGCTACGACATCTGGCAGGCCCGCGAAGCGCTGAAGGAGGGAAGGATCCTTGTTCTCTCCGGCGGCACCGGCAACCCTTTCTTTTCGACCGACTCGGCCGCGGCGCTCCGGGCCGCGGAACTGGGCATGGACACGCTGCTGAAAGGTACGCGTGTGGCCGGAGTCTTCTCTTCCGACCCGGAGAAGAACCCCAAGGCGGAGTTCTACCCGACACTTACCTACCAGCAGGCGCTCGAAGAACGACTCGCGGTGATGGATCTCACGGCCTTCGCCCTCTGCATGGAGCGGAAGATACCGATAGTGGTGTTTGACATCACGCGGCCGCGGGCTATCCTTGACATCATGAAGGGAAAACGAATCGGGAGTCTTGTATGCTAGACAAAGTCTATTCCGAATACCGGCAGAAAATGACCAAGACAATCGAGGTGCTGGAGAGCGAGTTCGCCCGCATCCGGACTGCTCGTGCCAACCCGGCCATCCTTGATGGCGTCAAGGTCGACTACTACGGTCAACCAACTCCCCTGAAGCAGGTGGCGAGCATCTCGGTACCCGAGCCACGCCAGATCGTGGTGCAGCCGTGGGACCGCTCGGCCATGGTCGAGATCGAGAAAGCGCTGCAGAAGGCCGAACTCGGCCTCACCCCCAAAGTCGAGGCCAACCTCATCCGCCTGCCGATTCCGGCCCTGACCGAGGAACGTCGTCGCGAACTCGTGAAGCTCTGCGCCAAGCTGACTGAAGATTCCCGCGTTGCGGTCCGCAATCTGCGGCGCGAGGCGAACGACGCGGCAAAGAAGCTCGAAAAAGAAAAGAAGATCACCGAAGACGACTCCAAGACATGCACCAAGAAGATTCAGGAAATGACCGACGAGTTCATCAAGAAACTTGACGAACTCCTGAAGCACAAGGAAGCCGAAGTCATAGAGAAGTGATCTGCAGCCGGCCCACGGCCAGCAGATCAGCCCGAGCGATCGAAGGCAGTCGGAGGATCTCACTCTAGCGACGCAGATGCCTGAATTCCACAAAGTCCCCCGCCACATTGCCGTCATCATGGACGGCAACGGTCGCTGGGCAAAGCAAAAGGGCCTGCCCCGCGCCATTGGCCACCAGGAGGGGGTGAAGTCGCTCCACGAGGCGGTCGAGACCCTCGACGACGTCGGGGTGAAGTATCTCACGGCGTACACCTTCTCCACCGAAAACTGGTACCGGCCAAAGCACGAAGTCGAACTGCTGATGAAGCTCATGGGTAAGACAATGGACGACGAGCGGCCCGGCCTCATCAAGAACAACATCCGCGTCCGCGCCATCGGTCGCATCTCCGACCTTCCCCAGAGCCTGCAGGACACCCTGTCCCGCCTCATCGCCGACACGGCGAGGAATACCGGGCTCACGCTCTGTCTCGCCCTCAGCTACGGCGGTCGAACCGAGATTCTCGACGCCTGCCGTCGCGCGGCAGAGACCGGCAAGGCGCCCCAGACCGAAGCCGAGTTCGGCGCGCTGCTCTACGACCCGTCGCTGCCCGACCCGGACCTTCTCATCCGCACCGGCGGTGACCAGAGGATCTCCAACTACCTGCTTTGGCAGTCGGCCTACACGGAGTTATACTTCACCGAAGCACTCTGGCCTGACTTCCGCAAGGCCCAGCTACTCGCCGCGATAGAAGACTATGCCCAGCGGCAGCGCCGCTTCGGCCGCATTGACGAAGAGTAACTGGCTCAGCCGAATTCTGATCGGGGCCGGGCTCGGAGGCGCGACATTCGCGGCCTTGTTTGGCCATACGGCAATCATCGCGGTCATCGCTGCGGCCTGGGTTGCACTCGCCACGCTGGAGTTCATACAACTCCTTGACAAAGCAGATATCAAGCTGAATCGCTGGCTGCTCCCTCCACTCAGCGTCCTCATCGTCGCCGCCGCCTACTTCGGCCTCCTGCCCGGTTTTCTCCTCGCCCCGATTGCGGCAGTCCTCCTCGCGGCCGTCGCCACCCAGGAGACGAGGCCGCGCGTGCCGGTCTATGGCCTGTTCTCCCTCATCTACCTGGGATTCTTCCCAGCCCACCTGGTACTGCTCAAGAATCTCTCCGCAAACCGCGACTGGTCGCCGTGGCTCGTATTCTTCCCTCTCGCCCTGACCTGGCTCAACGACACCGCCGGACTGGTGTTCGGCAGGCGCCTCGGCAAGCACAAGCTTGCACCAACGCTGAGTCCCAACAAGACCATCGAGGGCTATGTCGCCGGTCTTCTCTTCTCGGCACTTCTGTCAGCAGTGTATCTCCACTTCCTTGAGCCCTTCGCGAGCCGCCCGATCTGGTGGCTGGCGGTAGTGGGGATCGGGCTCGGCACGATGGCTCAGGCGGGGGACCTCTTCGAGTCCATGTTCAAGCGGGCGGTCGGCGTGAAGGACACCTCGTCCGCTCTCGCCGCCCACGGAGGCTTCCTCGATCGGGTCGACAGCCTCCTCTTCACCATCCCCGCCTTCTACTACCTCGTCCTCTACCTCTGAGGCAATCGAGAATGGCGAGTCTGGAAAGGTAGAACCCGTGTTCTTCATTCGACATTCGGACTTCGCACTTCGGACTTGACGCGATGCGTCTCACCGACCCGGTCATCCGCGAAGGCCCGCAGCTCAAGATCGACTACGTAGCCTGTGACTCGCTCGGAACCAGAGGCATGTGCGTCTGCATCCATACTCCTGACGTTGTGGTGACGGTTGACCCGGGCGCGTCACTCGAGCCCGCCCACTTCCCGATGCCAGTCGAGCGCCGCCGTGCCATGGTCGACGATCACGATGCCGCGATTCGCTCGGCCTGCTCACGTTCCCAGCTTGTAGTCATCAGCCACTACCATCTCGACCACTTCTCCGAGGGACGTGACGTGGAGCGCTATGGCGGCAAGACCTTGTTCGTCAAGAACCCGGAAGGCCTGCCGGCCAAGCAGTTCGAAACCGCCAAGGCATTCCATAGGGTCATCGATGGTCTGCCCAAGGAGACGATTGTCGCGGACGGCCGCAAGTTCAGGTTCAAGAAGACGCAAATCAGCTTCTCCCCTCCCGTCTGGCACGGCGCCGAAAACGCTGAGCCCGGGAGAGTCATCATGACCGAGGTCAGTTGGGGCAAAGAGAAGCTGCTCGTCACTTCTGACGTCGGCGGACCACTGGATACGGCGACGACGGACCTGATCGTTGACGCCAAGGCCCGGACCGTGGTCGTCGACGGGTACCCGACCTACATGCTCGGCCAATTCGCTACCGACCACGATCTGGTTCGCAGCATCGTGAACGTCTGCCGCATCCTGGCCGCGCCCACCGTGAAGACGGTTGTCCTCGACCACCATATGGCCCGCGACTACCGCTACCCGGCCTTCTTCAAGCTCGTCTACGACAAGGCGAAGCAGCTTAGCAAGCAGTTCGGCACCGCGGCTGAGGTGATGGGCAAGACCAGCGCGGTGCTCGATGGCTACCAGAACTACGGGCCGACCCGCTGGCACAAGTGGTTCCCGCTCGAAGCCGGCGACGCCCGTGCGGTGCTCGACCGGGCGGCCGCCGAAGGCAAGCTCGACAAGGATTGGTCGGCGCAGTTCGACCGATGGGTCGCGTGAGACTCAGAACTCGAATGGCCACTACACAGGCCTGTACGCACAGTCCTCTAGGAACAAACGGAAAGGTTGAAACGATGAACAGAACCCAAGACCGACTGCTGCTGGCCCTCATGCTGCTGCTCGCGGTGGCATCGCTGCGCTGCCCGTCAAAGGCCACCGTCTCGGGCCAGCCCACGCTACCCGAACCCGACTTCGTCGTGGCGCGGGACGGCTCCGCCGACTACGAGACCATCGGCGACGCGCTCGACGACGCCGAGGACGGCAGCGTCATCCTGGTCAAACCCGGGACCTATGAAGAGGAAGTCGAGTTCCAGGATGACCAGAAGAATATCACCCTGCTGGGCTCGGGCCCGGACAAGACCATCATCGACGCGGATGGCGAGTACTCCGCGGTGACACTGCGGGGCAGTGGCCACCGCCTGTCCGGCTTCACGCTGCGCGGTGCCGAGTCGCACGGCCTCTACGTGCCTGACGGCAAGCACCAGGTCGACTACTGCCTTATCGTCGACAACGACGACCGCGGCATCTACCTGAGCACGTTGTCGGGCCGGGGTCGCGCTCGGATAGACCACTGCACTATCGCTGACAACGAAGTCTCAGGCATCTACTCCGTCAAGGACGACGCGGGAACCACCATCAGCAACTGCATCGTCGCGTTCAACGGCCGCGGCATCGTCACCGACGAGGACGAGGGCGGCATCAAGATCACCAATTGCCTCGTGTCCAACGAACGCGAGGACTTCGACCGCGTCAGCGAAGGCACCAGCAACATCACGGATGACCGGTATGGAGTCAAGCCGTGCGTTAGCTGTCTCGCTTTCAGTAGAGTTATCTTCCGACGGTCCTGCTTCGCCTGACCGCCAGTTCTGTCGGTCTCGCCAG
>VGIR01000120.1 GCA_016867815.1 candidate division WOR-3 bacterium
GCTACCAGGCTTCGCTGGTTGCCTTGTGTGCCATGGAAACGGAGACCAAGCAAGTGCTGGACTCAAGCGGCATCGACACCATGTACATAGTCTTCTACCTCGACTTCGCCCGGCAGCTCTTCAAGCTCTCGCACCGCCGTACTATCTCCGGCCCGACGCTGGCGAAGGAGGCCCATGTGCTGCTGGAGAAGTGGCAGAACCGCGGTCTCAGGCCCGAGGTCCTCGCCGCGATACGCACCGATGTCTTCAACGTCCCCGCTCCGGCACCGTAGCGGCAGGCTGACGGATGTCGCACCTCGCCTCAGAATCAGGGGCGGGCTTGCGCCCGCCCCTGCTCGCATTCGGCTGTTCTCTACTCTCGACTCTCCGTTCTCGCGCCCTACCTCGCCACCACCGCCTTCTTGACCGCCCGGAACCCCGGCGTGTCGAGACGGTAGAAGTAGACACCGCGCGGCACCTGCCTGCCACGGCTGTCCTTGGCGTCCCAGCTTACCGAGTAGTTGCCCGCCTGCTGATGCCCGCTGGCCAGCGTACGCACGGCCCGACCCGTCACGTCATACACCTGCAGGCTGACGTTGCTCGCTGTCGGCAAGGCGTAGCTGATCTGGGTGTGGCTCTTGAGCGGGTTGGGGCGGCAGGAGGCAAGCGACGGCTTCACCGGTATCGGGACTGAATTTGCGCTCTGCCCGCCTTCGCCCGAGGTCTGCTTCAGGTTGAGCTTGTTGTAGCCGACTTCGTAGTACTCGGCCTCCGGCGTCTCGCTCCAGATGGTATGCAGATACGGTATGGCCGTGTCGCCCGAGGACTTGTTGTAGAAGAGGACGTGCGGGTAGCCGGATACGGTCGCATTGTCCGAGACGTTCAAGGTGTCGCCGAAGTCGATGCAGACTAGGATGTCGCGGTCGTTCTGCGACCGGGTCTCTTCCCAGGCTACGATGACCGAGTCGCCCATGGCGATGGTCGGATAGTCGGAGGCTTTGCTTGAGGTGTTGCTCAGATTGGCCGCGATCTCCCAGTTGTTGTAGGCGCTGTCGGTCGAACGCTTGCGGGAGTAGATGTCGGTCGTGTCGCCCTGCGCCCAGGCCACGACAATCTGGTCAGCATCGGAGTTGGTGTACGGATGAGCGGCCACGATGCCCCGGCCCGTGAGGTCGTGGACCGCGGTCCAGTTGTTGGCGATGCTCGTGCTCCGACCGTCGGTGTCCATGCGGTACTTGATGGTGCCGTTGTCTTCCCACGTGACGTGGATGCGGTCGGAGTCCGACTTGTAGGGCTCGACCGTGATTGACGGGTCGCCCAGGCTTGAGCCGGTAGCCACCGTGTAGGTAGACACCGAACTGCCGTTGAACTTGGCGAGAATCAGGGACTGGGTTCCGCCCGTGGCAGTGGAGAGGAACGCGGCGTAGGCGATCCCGGATGTGGTGTAAGAGGAACCGGACAGGCTGGCCGGCCCAAGCGTCGTGCCCGACACTGAGTAGAGCGTCTCCGGCCCGGTCCAGGAACTGCCGTTACGGTAGTACGCCTCCTGTATCGGCGGATTCAGCGTCTGGCTCGGCTTCCGCACTACCACCCAGCGCTTGCCGCTGGAATCCTCGGCTATCGTCGGATAGTCGCGGCCCGAGGCCAACACCGACCGCTGCCAAGTGTCGCCGTTGGCAGACCACGCGAACACGACTGCGTTGTCGAGGTCAGCGTAGACGCTGAAGAGCGAATCTGACCCATTCTTCCGCACCAGCTTGGCTCCGTTGTTGTACTTGGTGGCGTCGCTGGTGGCCCGGGAGACGTTCAAGCTCTCGCAGACATAGCGGGTCTCGCCCGTGTCATAGACGCCGGAATCGACCTCGAACGTAACTCCTGCAGTATAAAGGAGATGGACACGCACCTGGTCTATACTTGGCGAAATCGCGCTCGACTCTGCCACGGCGTGCGGGTGATAGGCGTTGGTGTCGTTGGCGACAAACGTCTCCTCTTCGCCGCGGACGAAGCCCTTGATAGTCCACTTGCCGTTGGCGTCCTTCTCCTGCCAGCAGGAAACGCCCAGCCCGGCAAAGACCGGATTCGTCTTCTCGGCAGAGCCGGTGTCGCCCGGCGTTGCCATCTGTGACCAGTTGCCGAACAGGGAGGTGGACAGGTCGCAGGTGGCGCGCTGGATGGCGTAGTTGCTGCCGTTCTTCCGGGTCCAGACGACGTTGAGCGCCGTGCCGTTGTCGTCGAACCGGCTCATGGCGTGATAGCCGTTGGCGGTTACGAGATTCGGGCTGGACCAGGCGGCCGGACGACCGGCTGTACCCGGCCCGTAGTCGCAGAGCATCGAAGCCAAGGTGGAGTCTCCATGTTGCCACGTCACGACTAGTGAGTCACTTAGATACACATTGACGCACGGCAGGCTATCGCCGAGATTGGCAACGCTCTCGATGGTATCGAGCACCACCCCGCCGGTGTCGACGCGAGCATACATGATCTTCGAAGCAGCGCCAGCCGTGTCGTAGACCGGGAACACGACGCTACCGACGTATACCCCGCTGGCCTGATTCGGGTAGCAGACAATCGACGGCTGCCCCGGTACGGCAGAACTGGAGCCAGCGAAGACCGCCCGTGGCGCGAGTTCGCCAGGCATGTGGCAGTAGACGGTATCGTCATAGACAAACGTGACCCACCGCTGGTCATCTCCGTCCACAGCAAGCGCTGCCGCTCCGCCAACGCCTGCGACCTCATGAAGTGGGTACTGCCCGACCATCTCGCCAGCCTCGTAGCATCCGAGCTCGTCGCACGCGAAGTGGACGGCTCCATCACTGCCCAAAGACAATCGTCGAGCTGTGTTCTGGTCCGCGAGCGGTGGGGCCTCATACTGATGCCAGTACGCACTTCGGCGGATGAGTTTCCGCCCTTGCGCCCACGGGGCGCTTCGAACGTAGACTGCGTGAGGTTCCCCACCGGCGTGCCCTTGGCTGTAGTCGAGCGCTGCGACGTTGGGGTGCACTGGGTCATTCTGGACACGAACTCCCTTTGAGCACATCGGCGGCTCGTTTCGCCAGATGATCCTTGCTAGCCCGTCATAGAACTGCCCGAACGTCCCCAGAACCGAGGTCCGCGAGTCCGGGAACATCCTGGACTTCGCCCGCACAGCCAACAGAATTCCGGGGTGACCGTTGACACTGACCACGGTGGCGTTTGGACGATCGAGTGCAATGTCCGGTTCGTTGTCCCCGAAGAACGGAACCGTGGCTGTTGAGGACCAGGAGCCGCCGAAGTCATTGGAGTACTGATACTTGATGGCCCCGCTATAGGTCCAGCACAGAATCACGAACTGGTTGTCAACCGAGGCCGCCAAGCATGGCTCGGATGGCGCGAGGCCTGACACCCGAGGAGTGTGGGATGGCGCCAGTGTGGGCCAATCCTCCCCGTGGTTGGTGGACTCGAGAACGTAGATTCCGGCGTAGGGCTCGCTGCTGCCATTCCCATCGTAGTTGTAGTCAAAGGCCACCAACACCTGACTGCCCTGGTAGTTGTTCGCAACGAGCGAAGGGTGCGTTGCCCGGAGGGTTGATGACGCCGGGACAATCGACTCCCTGCTGATCCAGTTGTTGCCCGCATTGGTCGAGTACTTGGCCTCCAGCCAGAAGTCGTTGTCATCCGGCGCATCCTGGCATGTATACACTATGCACGCATGCTCATCGTCATGGAACAGTTCGATTGCCGAACTGCTGTCCGGCGTGCAGTCTGCCAGGTCGGTGACACGGCGGTAGGAAGAGGTCTGGTCCGTGACCCCATCGTCGTGGTAGAACCCAGCCAGTGTCGGAAACCAAGTCGATCCGCCACCCCCGAATTGGTAGTCGATTGCCGAGTACAGCTTGTCGTTGTTCGGGCTGAGTACGACCTGACCGTGTGAGAAGTTGTGCTGGTCGCCGCCGGAGCCGCGGTTGAAGCCTACGGGGTCGTTCTCCGGGTAGTACCAGGTGTTCCGCAGCAGGTCGCTATATTCAAAGGCCCGTACGTTTCTGTTGTACGTGTTCCCGGTGTATATGCTCTCGGCAAGAATGCTGATCCACGTCTTCGTCGTGCCGCCGCTGCTGTATTCAGCCATGTCCACGGCGTGGGCTCCGCTGTTGCGGGTCAGGTAGTACGAGATGTTGGACTGCACACTCTTGGTGTCGAATTCATTCCCCCAGTGCCAGTGCCACATGTTCTGGGCAGAGCCTATTCCCATGAGGCCAATGAGCAGAACTGGGGTTAACCATTTCAAGGACAGTTTCATGTTCTTCCCTTCTCTTCGTTTCTTGACTTACACTTCGAACGGACTAACGTCAGTAGGGCAGCAGCAGGACACGTGTCCTGAAACCTGTTTGTCTTGCCGGACGGCAGGGCTGCCCTATTGTCTTCTTTCAGTACCGGCGGCCAGTCAGGTCATACGTGCCTCCTTCTCATTTGGTGCTTCCTGCCAACACAAACTGGGGGATCATTTCGCAATCACAATCTTGCGCACAGCTTGGAGCTCGAGGCTTGCAGCTTGTGGCCCTTCCCGGACGAAGTAAACCCCGGGAACCAGATGGCTGATGTCGTTCGCGCCCGGCCGTAGGGTTACGGCTCTGCGACCGGAGGCGTCGTACAGGTCGGCACGTGTCATGGAGCCGAGAGGAAGGGATCGACTGACAATCGTCTGCGGCACCACTGGAGCATAAGTCGCGTGTTTCCATTCCTCAACGCCGATGACCACACTGTCTCGTAGGACAACGAGCCGGCCGTTGGCCCCCGGCCCAACGTAGATTCTGCCGGTGTGTCGGTTCGGCACCAACCAATAGCCGGCGAAGGTCCCCGCCATGTCCGGTACGGGCGTGGTCGAGACGATGCTGTCGCACCGCGTGTCGATCACCAGTAGGGACTCCGGCCCGGGATGAGTATCGGACACTGCCGTGCAATACACGTAGCGCCCAGTCGCGTCCTCGCACATCGCACCGATCATGTGCCTGGCGTCGAACCTGGAGACGATACTATCGGTCCTCGTGTCGAGGACATATATGCTGTCGGTCGCTGTCGAAGAACTCGTGAGCACGGCACCATACAGCTTTCTCGCCGCTGCGACGTGAACGAGTACGCCCTTCGTCTCCTGTGGGGGCAGTGGCACGCTCTTTACGGGTCTAAGCGACTCCATGCTGAACACGGAGAGTGCCGTGTATTCGGCATAGACCTTGCGGTCGGCCGCTGAGTAGCTGACTCCCATGACAAGACGGTATCCCGTTACCGTGTCCATGATGATGCTGTCGCTGAGACAGTCCACGACCGTGTATCCGCGTGATGAGAAGCCCCAGAACTGATTGAGCTCCGGCGACAGCAGTGTGCATCTGAACCCTTTGGAGTAGGTTCCCCTCGGCAGAATCCTGGTGACGCTATCTGTCGCGCAGTCAATCACGGCTACGTAGTCATAACCGAGGGTGTCGTTCGCTCCGGCATAGATCTTGTTCAGACTCGGGTGCCAATGGAGACCGCCCCTAACGTAGCCGACAGGCATGAACCTGAGTAGCGAGTCGCTCTTGCAGTCGTAGACAGACACACCGCAGCGGTTACCGTAGAAACCGTCCCACGTCACCACGTAGAGCTTATTGTCCCGCGAGTTGTGCACCATTTCCCTCGGGCCCTTGCACATCTGGAGCGACTGCACATTACCCGCCGCGCAGTCCACGACCCCGAGGTAGCTGGGTAGCTCGGAATGCGCGAAGTAGAGTTTGTTGTCTATCGTGTCCATGCAGACGCGCTCTGCGCGCGGAGCCAGCGCCAGCACGTCCAGAACCGAGTCCGAGTCGCAGCCGATGACCCCGAACCGTCCATCGTATGAGGCGTAGTACAGAGTCCGCAGGCGCGGCAAGTACAAGGGGTCCATAGTGGTAGCGTCCATATCCACCAGGAATAGGCTACCAGTTGAGCCGTCATACCGGACCACGTACGCAGCCCATCCCATATAGACCTTGTTGAGTTCGGGGGCGCAGACAAGACCGGAAGGTGGGTAAACGGGTGGTCGCGACGTCCAGATCAGCGCTAGCGTATCCCCACCGCAGTCAATGCCAGCAACGTAGCAGGGGCACGCGGTGAAGACACGGTTGTGTATCGGGTCATGGCAAATCACGAAAGTTGGAGCATAGATTTCAGTGTGTAAGGGCATCCGGAACTTGGCGATCACGCTGTCTGCCTGAGTGTCGACTGAATACAACGTCTCGTGTTGTCCGGTCCGCGGGGATACAGTCGCATACACTAGGTCACCAGTGCGGTTGTAGCAGAGGGCCGAGGCATCGGCGATTCGGTCGATGGTGGCGACCACACTGTCCATGCCGCAGTCGAGCACTTTGAGTCCATAGACTGTGCTGCTGTAGAGCTTGTTGTGCAGGGAATCGAAGGCGCGGCAACGACCCCGTCCGCTCACCTCCAGCGTGTCCACGATGCTGTCGCTGGCGCAGTCCACGACCCTCCAACGGTAGGTCCCGCAGTAGACCCGGTCGACAATCGGGTTGTAGAAGAGCCAGTCGGCATTGTCTCCAAGCGGCACCTGCTTGATGACCTCATACGTGTTGCCGTCAACGACATCAAGCTTCCCGCCGGTCAGTTCTGCAACATACAGCTTGTCGTGAGCTGAGCTGTAACAGATGGAGCGTGCCAGTATCGGAATTCGCTTCAGCTTCTGGAAGCTGATGGCGTCAACCACGAGCACTTGGCTGCTTTCGCCGATGACGAAGAGCCGCTCGGCCCCAGGAGCATAATCCACCGCGACTTGGTAGGGAGGGTTAAACACGCCGAAGGTGTCCGGTAACTGGATGTAGCCTTCGACGACCTGGGCCGAAACGGACGACGCCAGCAGCATCCCCAGCGCCAGCGCGCACAGGAAAACCTTGCCCCCCCCGGGCCAGCTTCCAAGGGAATGTCTGTCACGGCCCCTGACACAGCGCCTCATGCGTACCTCCTAGCACAACCATGATCTTGACGGCCTCTAAGCGCCTGTATGGGTTTGGCGGTCTGCGCCGCCACCTTACCGGCGCTGATGCACCATTATAGTCG
>VGIR01000121.1 GCA_016867815.1 candidate division WOR-3 bacterium
GAGCCTCGCCGATCGCCCGGGCCAGCCCCTGCTCACTGCCGGGCACAACGATCAGATGCACGTGATTGGTCATCAGGCAGTAGGCCCAGACTTCCACGCCCTGCTGTCCGCACCAGGCGGCCATCAGTCGCAGATACGCTTTGTAGTCCGCAGTGCTGAAGAAGACCGGCTGCCGCCGGTTCCCGCGCTGGACCACGTGATGCGGAACTTCTGCCGCCACTACACGCGCTATTCTCGCCATGCCTCAGTCTACGGCCTCGCCGACTCGAGGTCAAGAAAATTAAGTATTGTGTCCCCGAAATACACCATCTGTGACCAGTTGCCGAACAGGGAGGTGGACAGGTCGCAGGTGGCGCGCTGGATGGCGTAGTTGCTGCCGTTCTTCCGGGTCCAGACGACGTTGAGCACCGTGCCGTTGTCGTCGAACCGGCTCATGGCGTGATAGCCGTTCGCGGCTACGAGATTCGGGCTTGACCACGCAGGGACCTGACCCGATGTGCCCGGCCCGTAGTCGCAGAGCATCGAGGCCAAAGTGGAGTCCCCATGCTGCCATGTGACCACCAGCGTATCAGACTGATAGACTGACACACAAGGCAGGCTGTCACCGAGGTTGGCTACGCTCTCTATCGTATCAAGCACAACCCCGCCGGTGTCGACGCGAGCATACATGATCTTCGAAGCAGCGCCAGCCGTGTCGTAGACCGGGAACACGACGCTACCGACGTAGACGCCATTGGCTTGATTCGGGTAACAGACGATCGACGGCTGCCCCGGCACGGCAGAACTGGAGCCAGCGAAGACCGCCTTGTGGCCATCCTCTCCCGCTACACACCAGACCGTGTCGTCACGTGTGTAGGCAATCCATCGTGCCGTATCGCCGTCCATCGCGAGTGCGGGCTGATAGCCACAGTCCGCCAGCAGTGGCACGGTGTACGAACCGAACACCGGGCCTGTGATCACGTACGGCGGCCTTGGCGCTACGTAGAACGGGATGCCGTCGGGAGTGATCGCCAGACGTCTGCCGATGCCGTCGGCGTGGACCGGATAGGGTTGGACATCACTCCAATGTTCCCACTTGCCTTTCGCAACGTAGATGCTGCGGCCAGGGTCGGACCAAACGCAGGCAGCGAGCGTGTCGTAGCTATCAGATACGCCGCAGACCGATGGGAAGTAATCGGCGAACGATCCGAAGAAGCATACCGGCGACAAGCCTAGGTCGCGATCCCAGACTTCGATTCCGCTCGCCGTGAGGACCCCGCGCTTCAGGACTGTGAAAGTCGCTATGTTCGAGTTCACGTAGTCGCCACCCTTAGCGACCAGGAGCACGTGCCAGAACGGCTTGGATGGCCCCCAGGTCCCGCCCGGTATCATGACAGCGTTGAGGTTTGTGTGCGACACGCTAGACCAGACCTCAATGACCTCCGGTTCCTCAGGGGGATTGGTTGTCGGGTCCGGATTCCAGGTGCTGCCGCCGTCCGATGACCAGCGGTACTTGACTTTGGCCAGAGGCTTACTCAACAAGTCGTCATTCCAGCACACGAAGACCATCGAGCCACTGGCAGCGAGGCAAGGACTCCAGCCTTCCTGGTATATCCCCGGGGTCAGATTGACCCCGTCGCTCCAATTCCCACCGTTGTTGGTAGACTTCTTGAACCAGACGTCGTCGAAGTCGTCGTCCTGGTCCTGAAATGAGCAGTAGACGGTTCCGGAGCCGTTGACGCCCAGAGATGGGCACACGGGTTCGCCGCTGCTCTCGATCGTGGTCATGTCATAGAAGCTGTAGCCACCGTTTGTGGATCGACTGCAATAGAGCCATGAGGGGTCGTTGTCACCCTCGGCCCGATGGGCGACATACACCCAGTCGTAGCCACTGTAATACTGGCCGTCAATTGCCACTTCCGGGGGGTCGGTGTACTTTCCATCGGGAGTGAGATGGTTGAAGTACTGCCAGTCGTTATCGTCATCACCCAGCACATCCGCCGCACACCACGTCTTCGCAGGGCTGACGGTCTGGCAAGCAGCGACCTGCTTGTAGTAGGGCCCGGCAGCAATGCACGGGGAGCTGACAGAATAGCCGTCCCTCCGGGGGTACGCGGTCTGTCCGGTTCCATCCCAGATGTCCTGAAATTCGTACACTTGCACCCACGAGGTCGCCCATTCACGGAGCGCTGCGACGATTGAGAGACGGTGATCGCCGCTGTTATATTCGCGCATCGCAACGGCATGTGCCCCGTTGTTCCCTGTCAAGTACTTGCCGTCAGACGAACCTTGCCTTGGCCATGTGGGGTCAAACGGCCTGATCCAATGCCAGCCTGAGTAGTTCCTCGCTTGCGCTGAGGCGACAAACGCGAGAAGCACAGCGAGTCGTATTCCGACGAGGGCCTTTCTCATTGTCATTCCCTTCAGTTCGAACCTATACCTGCATTTGACCGGCCGTGCTCTCGTGGTAACATCATGTGGGCAGCAACAGAGCACGGCTCTGGTCAGACTATCTTTCCCGGTGGGCTGACGCTGCCCTTCTGCTTTGCTTGTAGACGATCCTAGGTCATGGCGCACCCCCGGGCCTCGCAAGTACCAGCTTTGTACACCTGCGTTCGCCGGCAGTCTCCAGGAAGTAGACCCCGGCTGGAAGGTGGCGCAGGTCGAGCATGGTCCGGCCGCGTTCAGCCGACGCGGGACTGAGCGAGACCTCGGCACGGACTCTCCCCGCGATGTCGCGGGCAGTGACTATCTGAGGCTCTTTGGCCGAGGCCCCCAACTTGAGCCATACGATGCCGGTCGAGGAGTTTGGGCCAACTTGCAGCACGTTGAGTCCGGCAAATGAGGGAGGCGACTCTACCCAACCAGTCAGGCGTGGGAAAACGGCTGCGCGGATGCGGTCGGACATGTACCCTTCTGTCTCGAAGGTGAAGAACGCGAACCCAACGTGACCCATGGAGTCCGCCGCGAGACGGCAGAAACCGGTTGAGAACGCGCCGCTACCGAACTCGACCAGTCTGACTGGAGGGCTATCGAGGAGAACACCATCCCGGGATATGCGACATCCCTTTCCCGACATTCTGTCCTGACTTACTGGACTCGCACACATGAAGTTCCCACCGTCCCAGGTCATGCTGTAGTAGGGAAGGGGCATGGCGGGACTCGACAGCGGCAGCGAATCGTTGAGCACGTTCAATGCAGAATCCAGCAGATAGAAATCGGGACTAAGCCCGTGTACCCGAGACTCCGACGTTGCGAGAATGCGTCCGCCTCCGCAGGCTACACTCGACCTGTGAACCCAGTCAGCTCCGGGCGGTGGCTTCCACCAGGCTGAGTCGAGCGGTCTCAGCTCTCGGTCATAGAGGCCGGCCGCGACGTAATCCTCGCACTCGAAAGAGATACCACACACCAACACAAGAGTGTCTCCCATGCTCGCGATTGAGGGATGGTAGTGCGATGCACCTGCGTATCTGACTTTGATGAGGATCGGCGCCGAATCGAGTACGCGGCCGTCGGCCATCGCCCGAATCACGTAAGGGTAGAGGTTGTTAGCGGCCGTCTTGACTAGCACGACAAACATCGAGTCGCGGAGATAGGCCACGCCGAGTGCGCCTGAGGTATCGGAGACTCGGATCGGCATCGAGTCCATCAACTCCCCTTCCCTGGTGATGCGAGTCGCAAACGTAGACTCTACGTTGGCCACCTCGCCGATGACTTCGTTCCAGCATAGGAAGTAGCAGCCCGCTCCGTATGACAGATTAGGCCGCACCGGATTGAGGTGATGGTCCGTGATGGTAAACGTCTCCGCATCAAGGAATCGGCCCTGATTGTCGAACCGCTTGCCGACCAACCTCGCCGAGTAGTCGGGCTCTGCCCTCTCGTCGCACCAGACGGCGAGGAAGTTCTCTCCGTCCGAGGCTATTGCCGGGCGCTTGTTCCAGTGGTTGCTTGCCGAAAAGGCATAGTCACGGGCATCCGGGTCGACTACCTTGCCGGAAGCCGTGATACGACGGCCGGCAAGCCTCACTTTGCCTTGTGTGACCCCTTCGACTTTCTCGAACCACATGACCAGGAATGTATCGGCAGAGGCGGCAGCTAACGGACCAAGACCTCCATGGGTAGTTATTAGGAACGGCGTGGAGTCCAGGAGTTGCGCCTCGGAGTCGTACCTCATGCCGACAATGTCATCCCCGTCCAGATGAAGCGCAACCAGCGCTGTGTCTTCCGCCGCTGCCAATGCTACTGACGTCACTTCGCAGCCCACAAAGATGCCACCGGTGTCGAGGACGACACCACGCTGAGTGACCCGCGCCACCTTCGCCACCGTCTCGGCGAACGGCGTTGTCTCTTCCAGCCAAGCCACCCAGAAGTACTCGCCGTCAAACGCGACTTGTGGTTTGAATGCCCGACAGCCCTGTCGAATGTGAATGACCCCGGTATCCGCAGAGGAGTCCTCGGGCCATACAAACCGCCCGTTGATGTCACTGGTATCCGAGTACGGCCCCACGAAGACCGCCAGATACGCTGAGTCTCCACGAGCAACTGTGGACGAGGCCACGGAAGGAGTCGCGCCTTTGGCCCGGGCCACGAGAGTCCGACGGAGAATCGCGCCATCCTGCGCCACCTCTACCGCGCGAACGTCTTGACTCTGGCTCGAATGAAACCAGCCGTCGTACACGATGGCATAGCGATCAGCTCGGGCTGCAATGGCCAGAGAGCGCACCTGAACTTCCGCATCTAGAAGGACCCGGTTCGAGACGACGCCGTCGTTTGACACCAGCGCGACGCTCAGACCACTGGAACTGACCCACGTAATAGCGTAGCCCGAGTCGGAGCATGCCACAGCCGGAGCGGAGGAAAACCCGCCCCAAGTCCCGACCACATCAAACGATATGGTATCGACGAGGTCCAGCGAGCGCGTCAGCCGACTCGCCTGCCCGCCACCATGTGTCAGCCGGACGATCATACCCCCTGTGCTTGAGCCGGCCAATGCGACAATGGCAGTAACGTTGAGTCGCGACCGATGTAGCGCGTCGTGTCCAAGAAGAACGACGGAAACGGCTGGGCGTGAGCAACGCCAATCCCCAGCGCCACCGCGCACAGGGCTAACTTGGCCCTCGCGGCCCGGATGGTCGGAATGGAGTAGCGGCCCCGAACGCGGTCCTTGGTGCCACGCGTCATGCGTTCCTCCTACCTTGTCACAACGACTTTGCGAACCGAGGCGCCCGGTCTTCCGTCTTCGGTCATCGGTCCAGGGACGAAGTACACACCCGGAGCTAGTGCCCGCACGTCATTCGCGCCCGACTGCAGGTCCATCACCTTCCGCCCGCTGATGTCGAGTAGCGAAGGCCCGAAAATGGGTACAGTCCCTGAAGGTACAGTCCCCATTTTCGGCAGGAACAGGACGTTGCGGACGACGGTCGGGCTGTTGTTCGCCGCTCGCAGTCCGGCGTTAGACATTTCCGCGGCGATGCCAGGCAGATGGCTGTTGGTCGAGAACCAGATCTTGCCGTCGGCCGTCCAAACCACGTAGACGTGCCCGGCCGAGTCGGCGACGATCTCCGGGTACCAACGTCCGAGTCTGGCTGTATCGACGTTGACGACCTCAAGGTTGGACCAGGTGACGCCGTGGTCCGACGAAGACGCGTAGCATATGTTGTGGCCATGTGCCGTATCTTTGACCATCAGCGCGGTGTGGACGCGGCCGTCGCCGGAGATGGCAAGTGTTCCGCTGTAGTACAATTCATGAAGAAAGTCGAGACTAGTAACTGCTACGGGACTGCCCCAGGAATCGGCCTGCGTGTAGAATGTGCGGGCCTCGGTGATAACCGTGTCACGGACGGTCCGGACGTGGCCGGAGTAGTCGCAGATTATATGGTCCCGGTCGGCGACGACATGAGGATGTGCTGCGAACCTGTTGAATGTGTCGAGCTGGATCCCGGGCCCGAAAGTCAGGCCCCGGTCGGTCGAGCGATACAGAAAAGCGCACATTCTGACGTATGGAACCTCCTCGAACTCGCGCGGGACTTGCGCAGCCACGAGGTAGTGGTTCGTTCCCGGTTGGACAAAGACTTCTGCGTGGGCACAGTCATAGTCGGTCGTGTCATCATCCACCCGTACGTTCCGGCTCCACGTCACTCCCCGGTCGGTTGATACCGACGACCAGATGTGGCTATACCCCGTCCGCCAGTCGGTCCAGGCGCAGAAGAGGTCGCCGCCCGAGCCCGCGGCAATGCTAGTCATGCCGACATATTTGACAGTATCATCGTCAATCCTGGCCAGCGCGGACCACGTGGCGCCGCCGTCACTCGAGCGCGTGCACAGAAGATGACGGTCGGACGCACCGTCAGGGTCGTTAATCAAGTCTGTGTACATGATATAGACATTGCCGTCCGAGTCGGTCGTGATGTCAGGACTCATGGCGTAGCGTTCTCCCCGCCGAATCAGCACGTCCTCGGGCAACCAGGTCCTGCCGGCATCGGTTGACTTCTGGAACATGATGTCGCTGCGAATAATGGTGGGGCCCCTCATCGAATCATCCTGGTACACTACGTATAGCGGTTGACTCGAAGGCACGCCCGGACCAATGGCCATCGCGCACCGGTAGCACATGTGATTGGGCAGGTACTGGTGGTCGATGCGCACTTCCGGCCCGAAGCCACGTGACGTAATGACAGAGAGCAAGAGAAGCAGAGTGGCACTCATTCGTTCCTCCTCATCATTGGTCCTGCAAGATCGGAGGGGCGGTGAACCCGCCCCTCCGGAATGCGGATCTACCGAATCACCGCCTTGAGCGTAGCTTTCTCCGTACCCATGTCAAGGAGTACGAAATAGGCCCCGGAGGCGAGCTTTCCACCTCCGCGGTCCTGATTCCAGCTCATCCGGTGCGTGCCGGGCTGCTGCCTACCGGCATCGAGCACGCCAACCTGCCTCCCGACC
>VGIR01000122.1 GCA_016867815.1 candidate division WOR-3 bacterium
GCGCCAGGGATTGACCAGCGCATACTCCTGCTCCCGGCGCTCGACCTTGACGCGCTGGTTGATCGTCAGGTAACATCAATCGTAGCAGCAATGCGCAAAGGGGGTCACGATGTGCCCGGGCCGGCCCGTTTTGCCTCCGCAGCTTGCTTGCCATTGCCGAAACCCAAGCTAGAATAACGGAGGAGGCGGGTCGGACGGTCGCCCCTTACGGGGAGGAAAGTCCGAGCACCCAGGGCGAGGCACTCGTTAAGAGCGAGGCTGCGGGCTGGCAACGGTCCGTGGACGGACAGTGTCACAGAAACAACACCGCCGCGTCTTCAGACACGGTAAGGGTGAAAAAGTGCGGTAAGAGCGCACTATCCGGGATGGCGACATCCAGGATGGAAAAACCCTGCCCGGTGCAAGACCAACATGAGAACCGGACTGGCCCGGTCCATTCAAGTTCTCGGGTAGGTCGCTTGAGACGTGCGGGCAACCGCACGCCCAGATAAATGACCGTCACCCGGCTTGCCGGGGACAGAACTCGGCTTACAGACCCGCCTCCTGTTCTAGAACGCGGACAAACCGGAATTCAGAGACCAGAATCCAGAACTGGAGCCGCGGATGAACGCAGATGTCCGGGCAAGCAGCGTCCTGACCGGTGGCAACTGGTCACTGACACCTGACAACTGGGACCTCGTCGCGCAGGCGGCGTTGTGTCTCGCGAGGTACGAATCGAAGTTCGCTGAGAAGTACCGCTCGACCTATCCCGACTCGCGTACTCACTTGCATCGGCAGCTGCGTCGTGAACTGTATCCTGAGCTGGACCTCAACCTGAACCTCGACCTGAATCCGTCGCTGTACCGCGAGTTGTTCGCGAAGTCGTACCAGCCGTTGTTCCGGCAGTTGTTCGCGACGTTGTTCGGTTCGTTGTTCGACTTGAAGTACGGCGAGTTGTAGGCTTCGTCGCGTCTCGCGCCGCGTCTGCGGAGACTACCGGGGAGGCGGCCTGTGGGCCGTCCACTCCCCGGCAGAATTGTGGTCGGAAAACGGCCTGCCACTACATATAGACGACCACAGGTCCTTTGGGCTGCGGCAGCACGACTGCCGCTTTTCCTGGAGAGCGCCGAGTGCGCAAGGGCGGGGACATGACCCAAACGTCCGACGTTTGGGATCGTGTCCCAAGCCTGGCCAGCCCCATGCCGAACGGGTTGGGAGCAAGAGTCGCTGCCGGTCAGAACACCCTAATCGGGTCCGCGCGACTTAATGTCCTTCTGAATTCGGCACTCGCCGCCGCGCTGACCGCGCGACTGAGCGCCTCGGTGAAGCCGCGGCTGAAGGCGCGACTGGACGCGCGGTTGAGCACCGCAGTCAGATTGCCATTGAGCGCGTAGCTGAACGCACCGTTCAGGGATGGGCTCGACTGGGCGCTGAGCGCGACGCTGACGGTGCATTTGAACGCCGCGTTCGACCCGGCGATCAACTCGGAGGTGAAGGGCGTGCTAAGTCCTTGATTGACGCCTACATCGATGGCCGCGTTGTACCCGGTCGTGAATTCCGCAGTCAATCCGGGAGTGACTCCCCTCCTGCCGGGTCACGTTGCAGGCATAGCCCCGGGTCGTGAGGTCGCGCCCGGTCAGGCTCAGCAGGACACTGCCGTGATTTCCACGTCCGTCGGTAGATAACATATGAGATGCTACGTTTGAGGGTCCTCGGCTCTCTAATACAGTGAGTGCCCGTATCCCGGCTAATGGCCGGAAAGGAGTTGTACCATGTCCGACGTTGCCCGCCGACTCTCGCGCTGGCAGGCTAAGTACTCGCCCGAGATGGCAGCGCAGACGACCGCCCGTATCTATGCCGACATGAGCGCACGCTACCTGGCTTCGATGGTTGACTTGTGCGCGATGGAACTCGAGACCAAGCAGGTGCTGGACTCAAGCGGCATCGACACTCTGTACATCGTCTTCTACCTCGACTTTGCCCGCCAGCTCTTCAAGCTCTCGCACGGCCGCACCATCTCCGACCCGACCTTGGCGAAGGAAGCGCAGGTACTGCTTGAGAAGTGGCAGCGTCGTGGTCTCGACCCGAACGTCCTTGCCGCAATCCGATTTGAGGTCTTCAGCGTCCCGGCGCCGTGAAGGAGGGTCCCTTTCCTGCTGGTTAGGGATGTCAGGCGGTGAGCCGCAAGCCACCGGCGACAGTCACGGTCCGACACTTGACACCCCAGCCGACAACCCATAGAATCCAGTCGTGACAAAGTCACATTCCGTCACGGAGGTTGGTGTTGTGCCCGAGACCCAAAGGAGGTTTGCGTGAGACGCACACTCAGCATGTGCATTCTGGCGGTCCTCGCCGCGTTCGTCGTCTTTCTAGCCTGCCCGCCCAAGACCGAGGTAGTCAAGATCGGATACCAGAAGACGGAAGTGTATCAACACTTCTTTGCAGCCGTCGGCCAGGGGTACTTCAAGTCAGAGGGACTTCAGGTCGAGCCAGTGGAGTTTGCCTCCGCGAACCAAATGGCGGAGGCACTCATAGCAGGTCGGATCGACGCTACTGGCACGAGCGCGTTCCCAGTGCTTTTCTCGGTGGAGCAGAACAGTCCTAGTCAGTTCAAATTGTACCTAGTCAGCGTGCTGACCGGAGAGAACTTCCCGGACTATGTGATCGTCAAGAAGGGATCCAAGCTCGCCTCGCTTGCCGACCTGAAGGGCAAGAAACTCGGCACCTACCCTGGCTCAACGCTGCTGACGTACGCGAAACAGATACTGAAGCGCTTCATGGACCCGGAGAAGGACGTGCAGATAGTGCAACTCAAACCCGAGGTCCAACTTCAGGCATTGGAGACCGGTCAAGTGGATGCCGTGTTCGCCTTGGAGCCCATACCTTCTCTTGGTGTCACACGCGGAGTGGCACAGGTACTGGAGGAAGCGCCCCTCGCCAAGTACGTCATGGACCCAATGCCCGGAAACGCGAGCGCATTCTCGGCGAGGTTCGCCAAGGAACGACCGCGAGTGGCCGAAAGGGTGAAGAGAGCCATGTACAGAGGTGCGGACTTCGTTTCCGCTGCCGAGAATGCCGCTGAGTCGAAGCGAATGATCGAGAAATGGACGGCCATGGATCCAGGCGTGATCGACAAGCTTCGTCCGCCCAAATACTGGAAGCTCGACGAGATCGACAAGGCTGCAGTGCAGAAACTGGCAGACCTGCTGCTCGCCGGCGGCGCGCTGGACAAGGCCGTCAGTACCGCTGGAGTCTACTATACGGGGAAATAGAGGAGAAAGCACCTTGTGAGCGAGGCCATCAGCATAGAAGGCCTCAGCAAGTCATTTGACGCCAGCCAGGGGAGCGCGCGACGCCTAGCCGTCATCAGCGACCTCAGCTTGGATGTAGGGGCAGGTGAGTTCATCACGGTTTTCGGCCCGAATGGATGCGGCAAGACGACCCTCTTGAACATTCTATCCGGGCTGGTAGACCCTGACCGTGGACGCGTCTCAATTGCGGCGAGGGACGGCGACCGAGCCGTCATGGGCTACGTCTTTCAGAACTTCGCGGCAAGTCTCTTCCCTTGGCTCAGGGTTATCGACAATATCGCATTCCCGCTTGAACTCAGAGGAGTATCCAGATCTCAGAGGCAGGAGAAGGTGCTGGACCTGCTCCGCAGGTTCCGCGTTGACTTTGATCCATCTGTGTACCCCTACCAGCTTAGCGGAGGACAGCAACAGCTAGTCGCCATCATGAGGGCGGTAATCGACAGCCCCGACGTCCTGTTCCTTGATGAACCTTTCAATGCGCTGGACTTTCAGACCCGCACAGACATGGAAGACAGGGTGCTCGAGATATGGGAAACCCTGAAGCCGGCAGTCCTGTTCGTATCGCATGACATCGATGAAGCAATCTACCTTGCTGATCGGGTCGTCTTCCTATCCAGAATGCCCGCTCGGGTGGCAGAGGTGCTGCCAGTGCCGCTGCCACGGCCGCGCAGTCAGCGGATGCTCGTATCCTCCGAGTTCTATGCTCTCAGAACGCACGCCATTGCCGCGTTTGCCCGCATCGTAGCGGCGTGAAGAAGGAACACATGGCCGGTCCGCTGGTCCTGCTGCTGCTGTGGGCAGCGGTATCCTACACCGGACTAGCCAACCGCGTCCTCCTTCCGTCTCCTTCTGACGTCTTCAGAGCCGTTGTGCAGATAGTACGGACCATGTCCTTCTGGCAGGACTTGGCTGCTACCCTGTACAGGCTGGTGGCTGGATTTGGCCCGGCAGCAGTCCTCGGCACCGCGATCGGACTGGCTCTGGGTGCGTCCAGAAAGGCATCTGACTCCCTTGAGTTCGTCATCGACTTCTTCCGTTCCGTGCCAGCGTCCGCACTCTTTCCCGCGTTCATGCTCTTCCTCGGAATCGGCGACACCGCGAAAGTGTCAGTCGTCACCTTCTCCTGCCTGCTGGTCATCATACTCTATACAATCTACGGTGTGCGGAACTGCAGCGAGCACCGCAAAAGGGTGGCCAAGGTGCTGAGGGCCGGCAGGATGGCAACGTTTGCCAAGGTTATACTGCCTGATTCGCTCCCGCACATCTTCGCCGGCATCAGGATAAGCGTGTCCATCGCGCTGGTTCTGGTTGTCGTGACTGAGATGTTCATTGGTACAAAGCACGGAGTCGGTCGCCTGATCTACGATTCGCAGCTCATGTTCCGAGTGCCGACGATGTATGGGGCCATACTGATCACCGGTGTGCTTGGATACGCGATCAACAAGGGATTCGTCGCCCTTGAGACGAGAGTTCTACACTGGACTGGAAAGTGAAGCGCAGCCAGCCAGTGGAACGACGAGATCGTCAACATCGAAGTCTTGTTACGGTAACTGTACGCCGCGGCGGAATGCGCTGGGAAGACTACATCTGGAACTGCAGGAACAAGGTAGTATACGGTCCCGTGGTGTCGCGCAGGCTGGGCTGGTCTCTGGGCATCAACCTGTTCCCTGTCTCACCGAGAGTGTGCACCTTCGACTGCCTGTACTGCGACTGCGGCGGTGAAAGGCTGTCTCAGCCGGGCTTTGCTGACACAGCCAGGATCACACGCAGCATTGAGCGGGGCCTGGCCATGCACCGCAAGAGAGGAACTACGATAGACTACATCACTCTTGCCGGCAACGGTGAGCCGACCGCGCACCCAGCCTTCCCTGAGATATGCGCCTTTGTGGCACGCATGCGGAACAACTACTTCCCCGACAGGCCCACCGCGGTGTTTACGAATGGGACTATGTTGGGCAACAGCCAAGTCATGTCAGCGGTCCGGGAGTTCGACGAACGCATAGTTAAGTTAGACGCAGGCGATGAGGCGACCTTCCAAATGATCAACAGGCCGACGAACGGCACGAGCTTGAATGCAGTTGCGGACTACGCGGCCAGCGTGCCCGGAATCAAGGTCTCATCCGCAGTCATCTGTTCTGATGTCAACAATGCCGCCTCACTCAGGTCATCTGCATTCATGTCGCTGCTGCGTCGGATCCGCCCCGCAGAAGTGCACCTGTACAGCATTGACTACCCACAGTTCGGGAAGGGCATCCGCCAGGCACGGATGTCCAGCATGCTGTCAATCGGACGTCGTGTCGCAGATCAGGCAAGTGTGCACGTCCGCGTGTTGCAGGCCGTGCGCACATGGAGGAAGTCCCCTTGAATGTGCTGTTGGTGGTGGCCGACTTCCCTCGAGATGTCGGCACGAGGGAGCAGTTCTTGGCCAGGCCATCTGCCCCTGCCATCGGTGTGAACCATCTCGCGACAGTTCTTAGGAAACTTGGACACAATGTTGTCGTGATCGACGCGCTGTTTCACGCGCTCCGCACAGGATTCAGAACCAGAATCGATACCGCCGTCGGTACCACAGAAGTCCTCCGTGAGATGGGGGATGTTGACTGCATCGGCATAAGCATCACATCGCCGACGAGGAGCTACGCGCTCGCCATCGCGCGCGCCGCAAGGGAGCACGCCCCTCACGCTACCATAGTGGCGGGTGGCCCGCATGTGTCGGTGCTCGAGGAGAGGCTGCTCGAGGGGCACCGGGACCTGTACGACTACCTCGTCGTTGGTGAAGGCGATCGAACTCTGCCCGAACTGCTGGATGTGATAGCCGGCAAGAGGAAACCAGCGGAGACGCCAGGCATCGTCTACAGGAGCAGCACCGGCTCGACCTGCAAGACAGCCGCAAGACCTGTGCTCTGTGAGCACAGCCTGAATGACGAGACTCTAGTACCAAATACGGAGTATGCACAGTACCAGTCCTTCTTCGATGGCGGCCGAGTCCCTGCCTTGGCCATGGTAACAGCTAGAGGGTGCCCATATGGATGCACGTTCTGCTACTCGCCGCGGCTCTGGTGCACTTATAGGTGTCAATCACCAGAGCGAGTTCTGTCAGAGATAGACTACTTCAGAACCAACTACGGCATCCGGCACCTTCGTTTCCAGGACGACACATTCACATACAACAGAACCCGGTGCCTGGCGGTCCTGGCCGGTCTGCGCAGTCGCCAGTACGGTATCGATCTATACGCGCACACCCGGTTTGACTGCATCGACGAGCAGGTGATAGAGGCCTATGCCTCTGCTGGCGGGAGGTCCCTGTATTTTGGACTTGAGTCGGGAGCAGCCGACATGCGTCGCAGGATGGGCAAGAACGGCGGCGTGACCAACGAGCGGATAGGCGCAGTATGTCGCGCCGTGAAGAAGGCCGGCATCAGACTTGGCCTATGGGTGATGTTCGGCTATCCCGGGGAGACCGACGACAAAGT
>VGIR01000123.1 GCA_016867815.1 candidate division WOR-3 bacterium
TGACTCCTTTCATCCGAAGACCAGATTGTCAGGGGAAACCGCACTAACTATTAGACGTTGTCAGACACCGAAGGATGCGTCAAAAGGCACGAATCAGCTGGTTTTTAGACAAGCTCAGTGTCCCTCTTTTCCCCGGATGCAGCTTCGCGGTCCCGGAAAGGCCTGCCCCCGATACCAGGAGCACGGCCAGTGCGAGAACCAGACAGACCTTGAGCTTCATGACGCCTCCTTTAAGGTGTGTGCAAGCAGGCACAGCTCTTGATGCCCTCATTGTAGACTTGCGTCGCATCGGTGTCAAGTTCTGCGTGTCCACGGTCACTCGGCACGGGGCGAGTCAGTGTCAATAGGGCAGAAGGGTCAGCCGGGGAGAGACGAGGAGGCCGAGGGGTAGAGGCATCGAGTGGCCGGCGGCCTGGGGGTCGATCTGAGGCTTGGGTTTGCGCTTGAGCTAGCCTGAAACTTGAGGCCTATGGCTGGCGGCCGCAACGGAGTCACGCTCCCTTGACGCACTTCGGAGGCAATTGAGTATCGTGTCCCCGTTTCTGCTTCAACAAGTGACCAGCCTCTTGAACAGACTCGTGACGTAGTCCTTGTCTGCGGCGGCCGCGCGCCCGGTGTAGGCATTGCCGGGGCCGAAGGACTCACACCGAAGCCGCATGTCGGACTGCGTCTCCTCAAAACCGAGAGGAGTCTGCGTCTTGGGAAGAGCCGACAAGTGCACTTCGCCATTCACGTCTATCCACAGCACGTGGTGCGCCCCGGCATCGTCCTGCTGTGCCAGGAGTTCGCTCAGTTGCTCTGCGTTCGGGGTTCTATTCATGTTCACATACTCCTCCTCATAGAGAAACGGGCACTCTTCATCGTCTCAGGGGTAGACCCGGACACTTCCCTTGTGGCATGCCGCCGCCAATGACGAGTTGGCTTCACGCGCCTTCATGGCGGCAATTCTAGATTGTCGGTCAGGGAAGTCAAGGTGACGGACGGTCGTCATCGGACCCGAGATAGGAGCGACCTTCGACCGGGTCTTGGTGTCCTGGTGGTGAACTTCCATCTCGGTAACCGCCGTCGTCGTCGGGCAGAGGGGAGAAGTCCTCGTCCAGTTCGTGCCTGGTCTCAGCCTCAACCTTGACCTCGACCTCGCGGCGCAGCCATGGCTTCCATCCAATCTGCAATCTGAAATGCCTCGTGGAAGCTTCCCGAAATGGGGTGCTTGTCCCTGATTGCTTCACGCACGGAATGGCCCTCTCTCTCATTCTCTCGGTAGCTCCCCATGGAGCGGGGAGAACCGCTCCCGATTCTCCACCCCGGCTGATGCGGTCCTTCACTTCAGGAGCAACTGCGTCTCTGGAACGCGGAACCGCCCCTCATCAGTACCCTGAGGCTGTTCGGTCATCGCATTCGGGGGCTGCCCGGGGGACGGTACCCCCAGTGCTGCCCGGGACTGCACTATGGGCAATGACCTGTCGAAGCTAAGCTGTTCTTTTTCTTAGGCTTACGCGCACGAGGTCAGACCAGATTCAGGTCAGCTCAGCCCCGATTCGGGATTTCCGTTTCCCGCGCCGAACACCGCCCGGTTCAATCACAATCCGGCAAGCGTCGGGAGCGCGGCTTAATCAGGATCACATGGTTGGCTGACCGCCGTCCGCCGTGAGCCGTCGGTCGGCTTGAGCTTGTGCTTGCGCTTGGGCTAGCTTGATGCTTGCGGCTTGAGGCTATAGGCCCACGCCAGCGCCAAACTGTAATGCCTCGTGGCAGCTTCCCGAAGCAGGGCGCTGTCCGCATCTTGACGCGCTTCGGTAACCAATGAGCATTGGGTCCCCTCTCTTCCCTCTGCCGCAGATAGCGCTTCAGTTGCCGACCGTCTGGACGTGAAGGTCCTGATTGCCGGCTTGGTTTCTCTTGACAAACCAGAGGGGGGGGGTGTTATTGGCCGCTGGCTTTCCGGTCAGCGAGAGGTTGACTTGGAGGCCAGGAGGCGCCACCAATCGCGAGATCGCCAATAGGGAAGGCGCGTACCGTATGGTGGGCGGTATGCGGAGTCTGTCAGATTGAAGGAGGACAGATGTCAGTCAAGACAACGCTGCTGGCACTAGGGATGCTGGCGGCAATCGTGCTGGTCGGCTGCATGGAACAGGCCGGTTCCATGCGAGTGCGCGTGGCGTCGGGGACAAGATACGCCGAGGTTCCTTCCGACGACACGACTCTGACTGGTTGTGTCAAATGGTACGAAGACACAATCACAATGGGAGAGGTTGTAAGGACCTACGGCGATATCAAGTGGGGTTACAAGGAGGTTTCCGGCCGCGCATGGCCACGAACCGACGGTTTCTGCCACTTCGAGGTTCCCTATATCAACCTCGACCAGAGTGTCCCGACGTGCACGCTCTTCTATTACCAGAAGGGCCACTTGGACTACCCTAACGTATACGTCAAGTGGCTCTACACAGTAGAAGACTGGCCGGGAGATGCGGAGGAGTTGTTCTGGGCTATCCAGAACAGCGACAACGACTCCATGATAACGAATTCAATCACCTATCAACAGAACGGGCTGCACAGCGTCGCCCTGCTTCCCTTCGGCAACCAGCTGGTTGCCAGGTTTGCCAATGCAGGCGGCGGCTACCTTATCACTGGATGGGAGTATCCAGGCTCCAGTTACGACTACTGGACCAGCGTCGCGGGCGTCGGAGACTCGTCTCCCTACATCAAGATCTGCTACTAGGGAAGTGTCCAGACGTCCGGGGAGGTGTTTCCGGGCGGGCGGTCTGCACGCCCGCCCGGTGGCGCTCAGGCCTTGACAGCCATCTTCTTCCGCCTATCATCCTAGCCATGAGGCTCCGGTCGAGTCTCTTGTCACGGGCCTCGCGCGGGGCGGCGCACGAGTACGTGATACGGAACGCACGAGGCGTGCCGCGGCACGTCCCTGAAGGCCCCGATGTGGGACGTTCGGAGAAATGGAGGACGACATGAGGAAAGCCCTCTTCTCTTTCTGCCTTAGCCTGGTTCTGTTCGGAGCGGCGAGAGCTGATTCACTGAACGTCAGGCTTGTCGGCCGCTGCTATCCACCATTGCTGGGCCGCGACATAGTCGTGAGCGGAGACCATGCGTATGTCGCCGACTGGATATCGGGATTTGTGATCGTGTCAATTGCCGATCCTGCGCATCCCGTCTATGTCGGCCAGGGCAGTACATCTGGGGGTTCCGTCGGCGTGGCGGAGAGCGCAGGCTATGCCTACGTAGCAAACGTCACTGACGGTCTTGTCGTGGTCTCTGTCGCAGATCCGGCAAATCCGGTCGAGGTTGGGAGGCTCGATGCGGGGTCACTCATGGGCGACGTGGCCCTGCGCGACAGCTATGCCTATGTCGCCGAGCAGGATTCAGGCATGTCCGTCGTCTCGATCGCCGACCCGACCCACCCGAGCCGAGTCGGTCGCTGGTATAGCTCAGGTGGTCGGTGTGTGGCCGTGAGCGGCGACAAGGCGTACGTTCTGCTTGCCGGGTATGGACTGAAGGTCATTTCGGTCGCCGACCCTGCCGATCCGGTCGAGATCGGCAGTTGTTACGTGCCCGGACTGTACAGGAATGCGCTGGCCCTGCAGGGGCAGTACGTCTACGTCGCGGCGCGGAATGCCGGCCTGCGCATCATCTCTATTGCCGACCCTGCCAATCCGGTGGAAGTCGGCTTCTACGACTCACCAGGAAGCGCCTACGGCGTCGCCGTGCGCGGGGATACAGCCTATCTGGGAGACTACGCGGCAGGGCTGCGCGTCATATCGGTTACGGATCCTGCGAACCCGGTCGAGATAGGATTCTACGAGACTCCGGGAAACGCCTGGGCAGTTGCCGCGGACGGATATTACATCTACCTGGCAGATGAGTACGGGCTGGGGATATATCAGACCTACAGCGCAGCGGTAGAGGAGACGCCCGGCGTCGAAGTGCGACCGCCGAACGGCGGGCCGACGGTTCTGTCCGGGGCGTCGGGCGCACTGCGTCTGGCGTCTTGCGCTGTCTACGACGCGCTGGGCAGGCGGGTGATGAACCCGAAGTCCGGCGTGTACTTCCTGCGTCAGGCGGCGAGCGTCAAGCGTGGTGCGTCAACCGTCACCAAGGTGCTCATCACAAGGTAGGGCACGACGATGAGAACCACGCTGGTCGCTATCGGTCTGGTGCTGCTGGCAGGTTCCTTGCCCGCCCTCGACACACTGAATGTCAGGTGCGTCGGGCGCTGCGCGACTCCGAGCGAAGCGTACGGGGTGGCGGTGAACGGCGGCTACGCCTATGTTGCGGACCTGGATTCGGGGCTTGTAGTGGTCTCGGTCTCCGACCCGGCAAATCCCTGCGAGGTCGGCCGCGCGGGTACGCAGAGCCGTTCCTACGGCGTGGCGGTGAGCGGGAGCTACGCCTACCTTGCGGCCGCCGACTCGGGCCTGATCGTCGTGGGGATTGCCGACCCGGCGCATCCGGCGGTCGTCGGGCGCTGCAACACCCCCGGCTGGGCAGGCGGCGTGGCCGCGAACGGGGATTATGCCTACGTTGCCGACTACGACTCGGGGCTGCGCGTCATCTCGGTCGTCGACCGCGCGCATCCGACGGAGGTCGCGCGTTACACCACGGGTTTCCCGGTCAGCTCGGTGGCAGTCGTCGGGTCCTACGTCCATATCGCCGACGGTATCGACGGCGTGCAGGTCGTCTCGGTCGCCGATCCGAGGAACCCGGTTCGGGTCGGCAGCTGCAACTTCCTCCCCACGGCTGCGCTCAGCGTGGCTGTAAGCGGGGACTATGCCTACGCTACGACCCACGGGCGCGGATTGTACGTCCTCTCAATCTCTGATTCGACGACTCTGACTAAGGTCGGCAGGTACGGCGACTACAGATGGGCCTGGGGAACTGCGGTCAGCGGCAACCTTGCCTGGGTGGCCGCGGATGAGGACGGACTGCGTGTCATCTCAGTAGCCGACCCGGCAAACCCGGTGGAAGTCGGGTACTATGACAAGTCAAGCTGGGCCAACGGCGTGACGGCGGCAGGCGACTACATCTACCTCGCCTACGGTAGAGAGGGGCTGCTGATCTGCCAGGTCTATGGCTATGGAGTGGCGGAGGGTGTCCATCCGCCTGCAGCAGGCCGCCCGGTCGCGACCATCGGCCGCCGCCTGCCTCCGGGCGTCCGGGCGTTCGATGCCATGGGACGTCTGGTTCTGCGGCCGCGTGCCGGCCTGTACTTCCTGCGCGAGGGGGAGTCGCAGAGCGGGACGCAGCCGGTTCGCCGATTCCTCGTCGTGGAATAGGGGGTACAATGAGAACACCAGCCGGGATACTATGCCTGATTCTATCGCTCACGGCCGTGGCCATAGGGGCTGACTCGCTCAATGTCCGGCTCGTCGGCGGCTGCGACACGCCGGGGGATGCCAGCGGTGTCTGCGTCAGCGGAGACTACGCCTACGTGGCAGACAAGCACACCGGGCTGCGGGTGATCTCGATTGCTGATCCGGCAAATCCGGTTGAGGTAGGATACTACGACACGCCGGGCGAGGCTCGAGATGTTGCCGTCAGCGGAGACTACGCCTACGTGGCGGACGCCTACAACGGGCTGCGGGTCATCTCAATTGCCGACCCGGCTAACCCCGTCGAGGTCGGGAGTCTAGCACTGCCCCCCGGTGAGGCACAACGTGTTACGGTGGTTGGCGATCTGCTATACGTGGCCGACGGAACAGGAGGCTTGCGGGTCGTGTCGATCGCTCTGCCGGACAACCCGGTCGAGGTGGGGCGCTGCGGGTCGCTCGGCTGGGTGAGCGATGTGGCCGTGAGCGGGAGTCTTGCATATGCGGTATCCAACGACCTGTCCATAATCTCGGTTGCCGATCCCGCCAACCCGGTCAAGATCGGCAGCCTTGAAGACGCGGGTGCGTTGGGGGTGGCCGTGAATGGCTACTACGCGTATACGGCCGTTGGGTCCTATGGGCTCGAGATTTTCCGGGTCTCCGACCCCGGGCGCATGATTTGGGTTGGTCTGCTCAGAACTCTGGCCCTGGGAGTTGCCGAGAGCGGAGGCTTTGCCTACGTAGTGACCGAGAAGTCGGGATTGCTGGTCGTTTCGGTCGCTGATCCGGCACATCCGTACGAGGTTGGGCACTACCACATCTACCCTCAGTACTGTAACGATGTGACCCTGAGAGGCGACACCATCTACGTTGCGTTTGGTCCGATTGGGTTGCAGATATTTCAGTACTATGGAGCCGGAGTCGAGGAAACGCCGAGCGTCGAAGTGCGAACGACGAGTCCCGGCCCGACGGTTCTGCGCGGCAACCTGCATCTGCCTCTGGCTTCGGGCGTTGAGCGCAGGGCGTCAAGCGTGTTGATGGACGCCACGGGACGAAAGGTCCTGAACCTGAAGCCGGGAGAGAATGACATCAGCCATCTGGCACCGGGGGTGTACTTTGTCCGCGAGGAGCTTCCAGCCTCAAGCCACAAGCCAGCCGTGCGGAAGGTCGTCCTGACCAAGTAGCCTTTACCAGAACCCGTCGTAGCATCGCTGCCCGCGTTCTCGCGGGCAGCTTGCTTTCGGGTGGCGGTCATGTCCTAGAATTCCTGTAGATTCGAGGCTGGTTTTGACCGGAATAGAAGAAGGCGTAAGCTCCGATGTTGTTGATTAAGTCGAGTGCCGGCGATGCCGGCAGAAAGGAAACTTACG
>VGIR01000124.1 GCA_016867815.1 candidate division WOR-3 bacterium
CAAGGTCGCGTAGAGGACAGGCTACAAACAGGTCCTCTTGCCAGCGGTCTTGATGTCCAATCAAGGTCGGGCTCCTTTCGGTGGCATCCAACCTTCAGACGGCTGACATACTTACATGGTTGCATCAAAAGAGGGTTTTTCAACAGCCCCAATAGAGGTCAATCCGTCCCCACAGTACAGCGGAAGCCCAAGAAGTCGCTTCGAAGTGAGGGTTTGTTTCCGCCCCGCCTCGCACTACGCAGGCCCCCTGTTTCGGCGAACCATGAACCGTCTCGTATGACACGGACCGAGCCACTTGTCGGTCCCTGCGGATTGTCACCGGGACTTCGGCGATAGTACCCCTCGGAATACCTGTCCTGGCACCACTCGCGTACATTGCCAGCCATGTCGAGACACCCGTAGGGCGATACACCGAGCGGGTAGTGGCCGACCGGCGCAGTGAATCCGTATCCGTCGAGTTTCCATTCCTCGGGGCCTGAGTCCCAGTCCAAGCCCACCGCCCAGTTGGCCCGGTGTATCCCGCTCGCGTGGGGCTCAGCATCACCCCAAGGGTACTTCCGCGCATCGGTTCCGCGTGCCGCCTTCTCCCACTCCGCCTCAGTCGGTAGGCGCCTGCCCACCCAGTCGCAGTACGCGTTGGCGTCGTTCCACGACACCAGGACGACGGGGTGGTTCTCCCTGCCAGTGAAGGCGTAGTCCCGCCAGTTCACGCCCGTGCGCCAAACCGCCCTGGAGGAGTCGGGGTCGTACACACAGCTTGAATCGGACATAGTCTCCGCGTCGGTGCGATATCCAGTCGCTTTGACGAACTCCTCGAACTGACGGTTGGTCACCTCGCACTTATCTACATAGTATTCGCTCATGGTGACTTGGTGCCGAGGGCGCTCGTTGCTCTCGCCTTCACCCTCTTGACTTCCCATCAGGAACGCGCCAGCCGGAATCTTCACCATTACCGACGAGTCCATAGGCCACAGGTACTCCTCGAAACCTTGGGGGTTAGTTCGCAGGAACCGCATCCTGGTCGGAAGAAGTCTCCTGCTGACTTCATGGACCTTGCTGGAAGCAAGAGCCGCTGGCCGAGTCTGAGCGTAGTTCGACACCAAGTTGTCGTAGAGAGAGTGCGCAACTTCGTAGTTGTTTTCCTTCTCTGCTTGGGCTGCGAGCGCAAGCAGAGAGTCCGCAGCGAGTTCGGCACGCCGGACCGCGCTGACATAGTTGCCTGGAACCTCTAGCGAGGCACACATTCCGTCCCACGTTGCCGTTAGGCGCAACGCCGAATCGTCCAGTACCGCTTCGTAGAAGTCTCTTAAGTCCACGTTCAGAATTCCATCTTCGGTAGTTCGGACGCTCCGGCCGTTTCCGCGGTCGGCCCCCGAAACCAACACAGAACGATCGCAAACTCGCGCTCCGTGCTGATACGACGTATCCCCACGCGAAACTACCTCCTTTGACCAATCGCGCGGCCGGAGGGGAAACCGAGAACGGTTTGGTATCCCAAAATAGAGACACCCACCTAGGGCGAGAATCGAACCGTATGCTAGATTCCTGCTGGTACCAGACTTCTTGTTCCCGAAAGCGTCCACATGGTCACGCCAATCGTTGACTGCCGCTGCGGCGACGAGTGGCAGAGTCATCGCGCCAAGCCAGCAACCGAGGTTGGTCCAAGTGTAGTCGCTGTGGTAGTACCTTGTCTCGACACGTTCCGATAGGAACTCACTTGTGAGTGTTGTTGACAGCACGGGCGTGCTCCGCCGCGGCCAGACCCAGTTGAGTCGCGTCTTCTCGGGTGTTACTCGTCGGTACTCCGCTGCAGAATTCACGAGCTTCGAGGAGCACGAGCCGATCGATAGCACCGTCGCCAGCGCCAAAAGCCCTGCCGGCTGCCGTCTCACGCTAGGTGGTTCTTCTCCATCATCGCCTTGAGCATCCTCGTATTCCGTTCGATCGCTAGGAAGCAGAGGAAAAGCCCGACAAGAGCGATCCCGGCGAATGCCGCCCCTACATATCGAAGAGCGTCCTTCACACCTCGGGCCTTCTTGTTCTGCTCCTCAGCAAAACGCGCTTCTGCAGACCTCCGATCTGCTGAGTATCTCGCTTCGAGCACGCGGAGTTCTCGCTGGCGGGCCGTTTCTCGCTCTCTTCGCAAAGTAGCCCAGGCATCAAATGCCGCGCCTCTTCTATCCAGGTCGAACTTGGACATGACTGCTGTCGCCTCCTCAACCACTTTCACTCGTGCCGCAGTCCCTTCGTAGAGTGAGAGCACGCGTCCCAGAGTATACTCAAGCCCACGCTTCGCAAGATAGGTTTCGCGCGACGTGACTCTGCCCCAGAAGTCGGTTTCCGCCGGCCGCGATCCATAGACTGACTCCCAGGCATACTTGTCGGAAGGAAACAGCGCTCTCAGTGTGTCGATCTTGGCCTTCAGCGTGGGGTCAAGGGTGTCCTTCGGAACCGCGAGCTTCGAAGTCTCCGCAGGTCTAGATGGCGACGCGGGTGGTTCGGCCCGGCCAGCCCTAGAGTCAGGCTTTGAGGAAGGCTGCGGCGCCAGCACCTGTTCGACGTCGGCTTGACTCAGCGATATTTCGGCGGGTTTGGACGGAGCTTCCACTTTCTGCTTGACCGCTGGCACAAGATTCACCAGGAGCACGACAATGGCCGCGACCAATGCAACCGCCGCCGCTCCGCATAGCACCCAAAAGAAGACCCTCGACACGAGGAACACGAACCGCTTCTCCAGCAGATCAAACGGTCCTTCGTCAACGGACTTCCGTGTCACCTACGACCTCCCTTCAGCAACGCCTCGGGCTGAGACTCTGAGCACGTCCTGTATGACCGAACCGGCCTCTAGTTCCACGCCGGATTATGGCGCGCTACGGGAGGAAGTCAAGCGCGCGGATTCGGGGATTCGGGGACTGGCTTGCGCTTGAGCTTGGGCTTGCGCTAGTCCGCAGGGCCTCAGCCTCGGCTTCGCCGCTCGCGCTTTTCGTGGATGGCGTGGATGACCATCACCGCGCCCAGAAGCAGCAACGCGGTCTGGTCCGGCACGGAGGGTTCGATTCTCAGTCCGTAGGTGTCCCGAATCGCCCAGAACTTCTTCGACACGCTGCCGATGCTCCGGCCGCCCTCGACGATGTCATAGGTCAAACCAAAGAAGTCGCCGTTCACCTCGAACCGCCGCGTGCCGTCAGGTGATTCGAACCAGTAGTGGGGATAGAATGCGAAGAATCCCCTTCTGAGAATCCCGAGGAATCCAACCTCCTCCGGCTCACCCGCAAGATTGCCGCGAAAGAACTTGTAGGTCGGCCGCCAGGCCAGGAGCTTCTGCTGGACAAACAGCTCGATGTCGCCGAGCGGCTCCTGCAGGCGGTACTGCGTACGGAAGGTGAACAGCTTCTTCTGGAAGTGCCCGACCACGCCCTGCGTTGCCGGGTCCATCACCTCAACCTTGTCCCAGAGCGAGAACAGCCGCTCACGCATCAGGAATTCCCGTCGCTTCGCAAGACTCATATGGCGGACCTCCTTTGTCTGATGCTCTTCATGCCTGCAGCCATCGTCCGCATGATACTGATTGGTCTCACGCGGCTAGTCGACTCAAGACTCACTAAGTCCCGCTCCCATAGTACATTTGAGTCAATCCGCGAGTCGCACCGGGGGTCGTTCCGGGGACGGCTCGGGAGATGGTCTGCCGCGTGATTCTCAAGGTCACCCTCCAGGGGATAGTCCGAGTAGTGTCCGGGGCGACTTGAACCGCGGTCTGCAGGGCTATTTCGGAGCCAACTCAGAAAGCCACCTCCGGCGCTGCCCTCGGCGTAGCTCGCAGGCCGGCACTCAGGGCAGTCTGCAGGATAGCTTGCGGTGTCATCTGCAGGGCGAAATGCGGGACCACAGGTTACGTTACTGGTCGGGGTGAACCGGGACTGATACGGAATCCCGGTGTGTCGCCTCGTACCAGAGCTTGGCGAGCTGCTCCCTGTGATTGAGAGCGTAGTAGACTGCCAGGCCGGCAGCGGCCAGGCCGATGAGGAACAGCACGTACGCCAAGAAAGAGTTGGGCTTGCCGTACTTCGGCTCGGTCTTCTGGGCGTACTTCAGCACCGTGCGCGCGCGCTCGGCGTCGCGCTTCGGGATCTTCAACTTACTTGCCATGGTTCACCTATCTGCCATCCTCGGGCTTCCGCAGAACTGCCAGAGCACGTCGATACCCGACTCGGTCGGGATCAGGCCAGCCGGCTGATAGTCATCCGGCTCGACTCTGAGTGTCGCCACGTAGGCGCTCCGTCGCCGGCCGGGCCGCGCCAGCCGGACAGCGCCCAACGGCGCCGCCTCCAGCGCGAGAGCAAGCAGGTAGGGCCGTGAATCCGGCATGGCCAGATTGTCACCTCAACCGTCACGGTTGTCAACAGCCGGCATCTCAGTTGACAGGGAATCAGGGAGATGTATATTGAACTCACGCGGGTGTGCCGCGCCTTGTGACGCGGAAACCAGCTAAGCACCGAGCAAAGGAGGTACAGTGCAGAAAGCAGTCTTCCTCTCCCTGCTGCTCACAGCAGCAGTCATGGCGGCAAGTTCGGCCGAGACCGGACCGACCGAACGACTGATTCCCGCGTGGCAGCACCTGTGGGACGGCCAGACGCCGGTTGACCAGGGGCAGTCCACAGGCAACAACAATGTCATCAACTGCAACGAGCCGGACAGGACTCGTACGGACGCCGGTGGAACGGGGACGCCGAACGAGTTCGACGACCCGAACTGGCAGGAGCCAGCTCGCGATTGGGGTTCAGACGTCCTCGTCGGGGAACGCGTACAAGAAATCAGCGGACGTATCTCAGCCGACAACGACAACCTGAGCGGTGACATCTACGTGTGCATGCTTCATCGCGACGCCGGTGTCTACGACACGGCGCATATGTGGCGCTCAACCGACGGCGGAGTGAACTGGGCCTCCTACCCGCATGTCATCGGTGGCACGACTCAGGGCAACATCGTAGATGCGCAGATACTCTGCGGCCACGGTCCCGGCGACACGACGTGGCTCTACTTCGTCGAGGCCACCGACTCAGTGGGTCTGCGCATTCGCCGGTCGACCCCGGACGGCGCCACTTTCCACTGGACGACCATCGACACGAACAACAGCATCGTTCGCGTGGCAATGGACCGGAACATCGAGAACCCCGAGCACCTGTTCGTCGTCTGGACGGAAGCCGACGGGGACATCCGGGCGATGAGCTCGACCAACGCGGGCGCCACATGGGGGAATGCCAACTACGTTACCAGCAACCGGCGCGGGGGCAGCTTTGCGGCAGGCGGCGCCGGCTATGGCTACATCACCTACATGGACGATACCGATTCAAGCTACTACCGAGTCGGAAGATTCACGAACAACCTGGTATCACCCGCCTGGTCGTTTAAGACTCTGGACTCGGCAGCCGACCAGCGGTTCCGCGAAGTTGCCGTGGCCGCCGACCGGACCTCGCCGGGAACAAGCCAAGTCGCGATCACGCTTGTGACCTACCGGTACACCGGCAACAACAACATCGGACCGCGCTACGCGTATACTACGGATGGCGGCGTCTCGTGGGCAGCGTCTTTCTGGCCGGTGACGGCCCAGACCCGGTCAACCTGGCTGGCTCGTTTTCCAAGAATCCGTCGCTCGTACGACGACGAGTTGTTCCGCGCCATTGTGTCGATGCCGGAGACAACAACGTCATGGGATACCATCGTCTATGCCTTCACCAGAGCAAGCGACCCCACGAGTTGGGCCTCCCGGGGTGAGTACAACGATCATCGGAACACCGGCGAGGTTTCACATGACATCGGCTCTTCGAGCCTGACACTCGGCGGGTTCATCGCGTATCGCCAGTACGCGTCTGGCAAAGTCTGGTTCGACGGCTACGACTTCGCCGGAGTCAGCGCGGGGAGTACGCCGCTGCAACCCGACCGGATGACCGCTGTCTTCGGTGGCGGGGTGAACCTTTCGCTCTCCGCACGCTCGCGGGTACACGCGGCCGTCTACGACCAGGGCGGCAGGCTGGTGCGCCGGCTTTTCAACGGCACGATGGAACCGGGTCGGCACCGCCTGGCCCCCGGGACTGCGAACGGAGTCTGTTTCCTCCGCTTGACGGTCAACGGACAGACGGAGACAACGAAGCTGGTTCAGCTACAGTAGGCAGAGTTGCAGACACCGAGCGGGGAGGGCGCTGCCCTCCCCGCTCTCTGGTCATGACGCCGGGCTCGGTCATGCAGCTGATGAGCAACAACTCAGCTGTCTCGGGTCCGCCGCCGGAATCAGTTGACATGCGACCCGCAAAGACTAGCATCAGCTACGGATCAAGGATCTACCGAGGATGTCCCTGTCTTAGTTGAAAATCAGTAGCGGTTCCCCTGCCCGGATGGTAGCATCTGGGTTGTTTGAATGTTATGAAAGGAGAACCGCTGTGAGAAAGTACCGGAGATGGTCGTCGGCTGCAAGTCGGAACGTCAGGTCGGCAGGCAGGCAGGTGCTGGCTTCGCTGGATCAGGAGGATGCCTTGGAGCTATTGCAGG
>VGIR01000125.1 GCA_016867815.1 candidate division WOR-3 bacterium
CTACATCTACGGCGCACTCGGCGGTCTGATTCCTCTGTTCGGCATCGTCATCTTCGCGCGTCGTCGCGGGAGGCACTCGAGCGCCAAGTAGCGAGCCGGGGACTCGGACAAGTCAGAGTTCAGAACCAGCGACCAGAAACAGGTTTCAGACATCCGGAAGGTACCCGCGCGGGTCGCGCTGCGGCGGGTCAGGAAGGCGGTAGGCGAGGAGTCGCCCCGGGCGTTTCGGCGAGGGCGGAACTGATTTCGAGTTTGCCTTCGAGTTGGCCGAGGCGCTTGAGCGCGTCGTCGTACTTGTTGTGGGCATTCTTGAGATGAGTGCCCACGGTGTCGAACTCGTCGCGGAACTTGCCAAAGTCGCCCTGCAGCCGGTTCAGGTGGCTGAGGATTTCCTCGGCCCGCTTCTCGATCTGGAGTCCACGCAGGCCGAACACAATCGCCTGCAGGTATGCGTACAAGCTGTTGGGTGAGACAGGAATGACGCGCTTCGAAACGGCGTAGGCGCTGACGTTCTCCTCGTCCGGCTCGTCCTTGATAATCGTCTCGTAATAGACATTCTCGGCCGGGATATACATCAGGGCGAAGTCATAGGTGCCCTCGTCGGGCAGAACGTATTTGCTGGCGATGGCGTCCACGTGTTTCTTGACGTCGGCGATGAACTTCTTGCGCAGGCTCTTCCGCTCCGCGTCGCCGGCCGCGGACAGGCGCTGGAAGTTCTCGAGCGGGAACTTGGCGTCAATCGGCACCAGTTTGGGCCCGAGTTTGATGACAGCGTCCACGGCCTCGCCGCTCCGGAACCGATGCTGCAGCTCGTAGTTCTCGGGCACCACCTGGTCGAGCAGATTGCCGAGGAACAACTCTCCGACAACTCCGCGCAGTTTCGGCGCCTTCAGGATCTGCTGCAGTGAGGACAGGTCCTTTCCGACCTCGTATATCTGCTCTGAGGACTTGGCGAGCTCGCCCATCTTGGCCGAGACGTCGCGGATGACAACAGCCGCGTTGTCCAGACGGGTGTTGACCTGTCCGGTCGTGTCCCGCATCGAGCGGTCGAGTGCGTCCAGTCTCTGCTGGACTTGCGCCGTGAGTGCGACAAGTTGGTCGTTCACGTTCTTGGTGTTGCAGTTGAGGGCGTCGGCGGTCTCGCGGCGCAGGGCCGCGACCTGGTCCTGCATCAGCGACAGGCCTTGCTGGTCGCCCTTGCCGGCGGATACGCGGATGTAGATCAGCAGGACGAGAACGAGCACAGCTACGGCGCTGATTGCCACGATCATCGTGCCAAGGACACCGGTCACGTCAGAATCATAGACTGGCCCTTCGGGCAGTCAAGGGAGAGAGGCAGGAGAAGTTCGAAGCCCGAAACTCGAATGACGATTGAAGCCGGAAATCCGGATGCAGGCCAGCCCGGTCAGTTCTGGATGCGGGCTTTGTCGGGTACGCCGGCAGGCAATGCCACCGTCTCGCCCACGTTCCAGTTGTAGACGGTGTTGAGCAGCGAGTTGAAGAGTTCGTAAGCCCGCGTGCCCGAACCGCAGCCGTTGACGATGAACGAGAAGGCGAACGTGTCGGTCTGGCCGAACAGGAAGCCTGACAGACTGAACACGTTGCGGATGTAGCCGGTCTTCGCCGCAAGGTTGGAGCCGACGTCGAGGTTGCGCCGGATGAGCGTGCCGGGACGGCCCGGCACCGCCAGCGTGGAGATGAAGAGGTCCCGCCACCTGGATTCGTAGACCGTGACCAGCAGTCTTGCCAGCGTGCCGGGAGCGACGCGATTACGGCGCGACAGGCCACTGGCATCCCAAACCCGCAGGCCGGGTCGTGCGACCTTGCGGTCATCAAGGAAGGTGCTAATGGTCTTCCAAGCGGGGACCTTGTGGCGGCGGCTCAGGGCTTGGAGCATCCATTCTGCCTCGAAGTTGTCGGATTCACGGTTGGCGAGCACAAGGTGGCGGTAGCCGGGAAAGTCGGGCCGCGCATCCAGGCCCAACGAGTCGATGGATTTGCGGTTGACCCGGTGGAGATGGGCAGGCAGGTTGGTGGAATCGAGCCGAGCGTCGAGGATTCGGACGAGCGAGGAATCCCAGTGCTCAAGCGCGCAGGCGGTGACCAGCAGCTTCTGGCACGAGGCAGGTGACAGTGCTGACCTGGCGTTGAGGCCGTAGAGGAGCGAGTCGCGCGAGCAGGAATACACCGCGATGCCGGTGCGCCAGCTCCCGCTGCCAAGCGTCCGGACCCGGGAGTCGAGCTCGGACTTCAGGTCGACCCGGAGGGAAGCCGTGGCCGGCGGCGCAGGCGCCGGTCCCCCGATGCCGGCCAGGGCGAGAGCCAGCACCAGGGTCAGAACGCGGAGCATCTACTGCTCAGCCGCAGGTACGAGTGACGCAGCTCGAACGACGAAGGAAGTCCGAAGCACGAATCGTGGTCCAGACTTCGGTAGCTTGGTCATTTCTGCGTTGATTCGTCATCCGGGTTTCGGACTTCGGACTTCCCTCTAGAATCAGCGCTTCCCAATGAGATAGTCGTGTGCCGACATCGCGGCCAGCGCTCCGTCGCCGACCGCGGTCGCGACCTGGCGTAGATGGGTGTTGCGTACGTCGCCTGCGGCGAATATGCCCGGGACATTGGTGCGAAGCTGGTCGTCGGTCTTGATGTTCCCGGAGCCGTCGAGCTCGAGCAGGTTCGAGCACCAGCCGGTGTTGGGCAGCCACCCAACGTAGATGAACGCGCCGCTGACCGGCAGCGAGTAGTTCGACCCGTCCCTGAGGTTCTTGACCGTAAGCCCGGCGAGGCGCTGGGTACCGTCGAAAGAGGTGACCGTACAGGAGAGATGGTAGTCGACGTTGCTGCGGGCGCGCAGCCGCTGCTGGGCGAACCGGCAGGCACGGAACTCGTCGCGACGGTGGACCACGTGAACGCGCGTCACCATGTTCGAGAGATAGAGCGCTTCGTCCAGGGCGGAGTCACCGCCGCCGATGACCGCGACTTCGCGTCCTTTGAACAGCGGGCCGTCACATACAGCGCAGTACGAGACCCCGCGGCCGGTGAGTTCGGTCTCGCCGGGCGCGCCGAGCTGCTTCGGCTTGACTCCGGAGCAGACGATGACCGTTGCAGTCGAGACCGGACCGGCAGTGGTCGCGACCTCGAAGCCGCCAGGAGCGGCCGAGATACCCGTCGCTTCGGCGTTCAGCATCTCGCAGCCGAATCGGGTGGCCTGCTGTTCCATGGTCTGGGCAAGCAGCATACCGCCCACCGGTTCGGAGAAGCCCGGGTAGTTTTCCACTTCTGAGGTGAGGGCCATCTGGCCGCCGGCGAACGCTTTCTCAAGGACGATTACCTTGTGGCCGGAACGGGCGGCATAGATACCGGCGGTGAGGCCGGCCGGGCCGCCGCCGACGGCGAGGATCTCAGTCTGCTTCACGGCTCCGTATTGTAGAAGAAAAGACGCGGAAGGGCAAGTCCGGATGCGTCCTTCCGCGCCTTTGATACCTGGCACTAGCGCACGAGGGTCACTCCACCGAGCAAGAAACGTCTGACAGCCCTCAACGTCACCCCTTCGGCAGGCTTAGGGCAAGCTCTGAGCGAAGTCGAAGGGTCTGTCCGAGAGATTCCTCGACTCGCTGCGCTCGCTCGGAATGACAGGTATTTCCTGCTCTCATTAGTGTCTTCCGCACCAACGATGCGCCGTCGTCAGCGCTGATCAGGCGGCAGAGGTACACCGGGAGCGCGTGCGAGGTCTTCGCCGTCCGTCGCTTGCCGGTGCCGCCGTGGATGCACGATCCCTCGCAGCGTTTGGGACTTCACGACAGGACGATTCAACTGCAATTGCGGAAGCACTGCTGCGGACTCAGACTGGCGTGCGGGGCAGTTGCGGATTCCGTTCTGCGGACGGCTGTGCTCATCTCGCCGGCTACGTCGGGGCGGCGGACATCCATCGCGTCGGCGATTGGGGCTGCGCGGTCGTCGCTGAACCGCAACGCAAGCGGCCCTAGACCGCCCGCGGCACCAGACACGTCCAAGCACCGGGCACGAGCGAATCTCGACGGCGGTAGCCAGGAGCTGTGGTCCGGCGAATCATTGGACGACTCGCTCGCCGAACGACTCGACCAGTGAATCTACCAGCGGTTCGACGAACGTATGGGCGATTCACTTCCCAACCCATCTCTCCAACGACTTGTGGAACGAGCTGGTGATCGAGACTCCGATACGCTTCACGACTCAGTCGCCAAGTCGCTGCTCGAACGATACCGGAACTCGCTGCACCAATCGTCTGCTCACACGTACCTCCATTCACTTCAGGAACCATCGCTGCAATCACTGGTCGTACGACTCCGGGAACCGCTGGGGGAACGGTTCCCCCATTGATTCGGCAAACCGCAGCTTCCGGCGCCTCCCGTGCCATGCCGGATTGGGGCTGTGACATAACATATTGTATTGCTTGTATTTATGCCATGAAGACGGCTATTGACGCCGAGGGTGTCCATATGTAACATGTGAGTGCCGACGCGCTCTGTGCGGCCTTCTCCCTCTCTTCGCCGTGAATGCCGTGCGGCTCTGCGCATTGCATGTCTCGGTGGGGACAAGCGGTTTCTGCACGGAGCGCTGTTCGAGCAGCCGTGATGCTTTTGGCGACCCGCGAGGCGGGTCACGGAACAGCGTACACAAAGGAGGAAGAACCATGCAGGACCCAGTGAAGCGGAGAGAGAACTGGGAATTGAAGTACAACCTCGACCGGGTGAAACAGACCCTCGAGGAGAAGCGGGCGAAGATGGCCGAGCACTACCAGACCGCAGTCGCCGGAATGGTGGCGTCGGAAATCCAGGTGCGCGAAGCCCTGAACATCCGCGGAGTCAGCACCATCCACTATGTGCCGTATCTCAACTTCGGCCGACAGCTCTACAAGCTCACAACTCAGCGACAGATAAGCGGCGAGAGTGCCGTCATCGAGGCGCAGGTGCTCCTGGAAAAGTGGGCCCGACGCGGGCTCGACCCCGACGTGCTTGGGTACGTCCGCACCCAGGTCTTCAACATCGCCGCGCCGCCCGCGCCGTAGCGAACCGGCCCGGCCGACCTCGTCCTTCTCCTCATCCAGCCCGGAGGCTGCGCCCGGGCGAGACGGCATTCACGCGCCCGCAACACGGCGCGCGACTGCTACTTGACACGGCACTTCCGAAGTCTACAATCTCGTCAGGAGACACGATGTCGGGAACGTTGCCGAGCGGCGCTTCCGGCCCGTCATGCCGGGGAGTTTCGTCGGCGCAGACAGGAGGTACATTGTGAGAGGTACGTCAAGAGCAGCTCTGCTGGCGCTTGCCGTCGTTGCCCTTCTGCCGTCATTGGGCGTCGCGCAATACGCGCCGAAGTGGCGCGTGGGCGATTGGTGGATAGTCAAGACGCTTTGGGAGCGGCAGTCCTCGCTGAGCGGTGTTAACTGGGAGTGGAAGTACACGCGGTACGACGTGGCCGGTATCGAGAAGGTTGGGCACAACGACTGCTATGTTGTCGAGACTCGAGGCGACAGGCAGCCCGACGTCCGTCGGGAAGAAGCCGCCGGCATCGTCCTGTACGTCCGTACCGACAACTGGCGTCTGGTTCGTATGGAGCTGGCGAGATACGATGGCGGCAAGCGCGTTGCGCCGGACGTCTTTGATACCCCGGACGGGCGATTCGGCCCATTCATAGGGGAACCGCGACTACCCAGGTTTCCCCTGCAGCTCATGAGCAAGGACACGGCCTTCAAGACAGAGGATCGTATCCACGGCGTTGCAGACCTGCGCGAGATATCGTGTCCAGCCGACCCGGCGATGGTCGAGCGGCTCCTTGCAGAAGGGGACGCCCTCGACACTAGAGTGGTGCGACCTTCGGCAGCAGTCTACCTCGTGCGGAATGATCTAGCCGGCAACGCCATCCCCGGCCCTCGGCCCGGCGAACGCGAGATCACGCAGAGTCTGCAGCTCTGGAGCGATGACCTGCCTTGGCGGCCGTTCGAGGAACTCGTTTCGTACAGGGGCCCGAATAGGACTCGTCGCGTAACCGACCGAAGTTGGCTCATCGCGGTCGGCGAAAGAGAGAAGTAGCCATGCGCGCAGTGGATGCGTGCGTTGCAGCATTGCTCGCAGCGAGCCTTCTGACAAGCGCGCATGCCTATACCGAAGCTCCGCCCAAGGAGCATGTCCCTCGGTTAGTTGAAATTCCTAGCGGCTCCCACATCACTTTAGGCAACTCTCTCTGTTGCGTCAATTTCTTTCGGTGACGCGGACCGTTCCAGTGCACTCAGCAATGCGGGGATGTGCCGGTAGCCATCTACGCACCGGAAGTGCTGCTCGGCATGTAGCAGCCCAGCTACACACCAGCGCCAGCGCATCTCGCCAGGGCGCCAGCGCTTC
>VGIR01000126.1 GCA_016867815.1 candidate division WOR-3 bacterium
CTGCGTCTATGACGCGACGTGAATCCTCAGCGAACTCAGCATCAAGACACCCGCCGAACACGGATGTGTCCAGGTACAATCTCCAAGAGGGTCTCGTCATCGCTTCACCGCCATGTCTTTACTATACTAGTTCTAACTGCCCGGGCAAGCACCTCGGGTTCGCAGCCTCCGCCAATCGGCAATCGACATCGGCCTACGGCTTGCGCTTGGGCGTGGTTTCACCCCAACGGGGTGACAGGTGCACGTGCGACGACCAAAGGGAGTCGCGTACACCGCCTTGAGGGGCGGAAGCCCCTAAGGTGCGGGGTTTGGGGTGAAACCGGCTTGGGGCTGGCGGGCTACGCCCGCGCCAATCTGCAATCTACAATCTGCAATCTGCAATGCCTAACGGCCTTCAGCCGGCTTGGGCTTGATGCCTGGGCTGTGACGAAGTCACGACTCCCTTGACGCGCTTCTGGGTCTACTTAGTAAAGTGTCCCCGTTTCTCGCCAGCAGTCTCCCCTCGTCTTCGGGTGGGCTTGATGAGTGCGAGTGCAATGCTGGTCAGGCTGCATGCCATGCCCAAGCCAAACACGAGCACCGGAACCAAGCCGGCCCCGGAGTCTCTCATGTTGCGCGCCGGCTCATTGAGGAGATCGCGAACTCGCCACCGCAGCGACGCTACATGTAGGCCAAGCCGGATATCGACACCTGCCCTGGCTAGTGCGGAATCGTACTCAACCACGGCTGCACGTAACAGGGAATCACGTCTTGCTGCAGTGGTCCCGCCGATCTGAGCAGCATTGGCCAGAGTCAACCCAGCATACATACGCGCCAGAAACAGCACGACATCGTTCGGGTTACCTGTGGGTTTAGCAGCGCTTCTGAGATCGGCCAGGGCGCTATCGTAGCCAGTCTGGCCTCGCTTGCGCCAGAATAGACCACGGAAGAGAGTGAGGGCTGGAACCGCACCTTTTACCTGTACTGAGTCGATGAGGGCAATGCCAGAGTCCGTACTTGACGCAGTGTTCAAGTCGTACTTCGTGGATGCCAGTTTGGCCACCCCTTTCAGCGAATCGTCGACAAAGTCGACTGGGAATCCCTTGGGGAACGTAACATTGTCTCCGATCACGACGCGACCCATCCAAGCAAGCGCCCTCTCTGAATTCTCTCTGGTTACCGCACTGATTCGCTGGGTTTGACAAGTGAGAAGCATTGTCAGCACTAGAGCGAGCATTGCAGAGACCGGAGCCAGGGCTGCATGCCACCTCGCCATCGGCTGCTCACTTGGCGACGGTACAGTAAGAGGAGGGGGTGGGGGGGGCGGTGGCGGCGGCGTGTCGTCCTGGTTCTGGCCTAGGGCCAAAGCGATGGATGATTCAAGCGATTTCCAGTCGCTTTTCAGACGGGCTAGGACATCTGCGCGAATGACGCCGTAAATCTTGAGTGCAACCAAGGCAACCACTAGCCCCACTACTGAGGCCAGTGGAGCCGCGACCGCTGCTTTGAGTGACGCCGCCAGCATGAAAAGCGCGCAGACCGGGGCCGCGATGATCAAGGAGGCTGCCACCGCGAGCAGGATCCGAAGCAGAAGACCTTTGCCTGTGGGAAATCCGCCGCCCCCCAAGCGGGTGAAGTGGAAGCCATACATGGTGATGGGAGCACCGGTGATCTTGTTTATGGCAAGCTCCGCAAGCAAGAACCGGTATGTGTCGCACGTCAAACGTGCCTCGAAGTAGATACTCAGGCAGATGAGGGTAATCGACAGGGCTAGACACGTTGCCGCAATGATGATACGCACTTCCATACTCGCTGAAGCCGCGGCGTACTTCGTGATGGCCACCTGCGAGGCTATAATGCCGGCAGTGGCAACCCACCTCAGCGTTGCGTACGTCCGGAACATCGAGTCCGCCCCCTTCCTCTCTTCGGCCAAAGTGACTAGGATTGGACCGCAGTTCTGTTCGTTGATCTTCACTTTAGAACGCCTCCTAGGATACCTTTCGCAGGCCTGAGCGCCATTTGATTCACGGGCCCTCGCACGGTCTGTCAAGCCGACTGGCAGTTTCGTCGGACGCAGGGAAGAAGTCGGGGTCCGGTTCGTACCTGGCCTCATCCTCCACCTTGGCCTCAACCTCTTCCAGCGTCTGCTTCATCTTCCTGATGTAGTCATCCGGAAGCATCACGGGGTGCCAACGGCTGGGCCGCGCCATAACTACTCCCTCAATTGCATGAGGTCATACAAGTCGGCCCCTGAGGCCGCTTTCACGACGCCCTTCTTTTCGGTCATCTCCTTGAGAATGTCCTTGAGACGGTGTACCGTGACGCCTGCCTCTTTCACCAGGGACAGTTCCTCCTCGTACTTGACCCTACCCACTACGAGTTCCTTGGTCCAGTCACCAGGGCAGAGGCTGTGCAGCAACGCCAGCTTCTTGGGATGATTGAACTTGTTTTCAACCCACTCAAGCACGCTCTCGCGTAGGAGAGGCAGGTCTCGTTTCTTAGCGTTGAACTGGACGCCGGACTGCTTGCGAACTGCCGAGGGGGGCTTTGTCATGTATGAGATCGGGTTGATGGACGCCTGTACCTCGACATGGCGGCACTGATGGCCGCCGCCGACTTGCGGCCGGATGGCCAGCACGTCCATTTCGTACGAGCCAACCTTGACCCCGCGGATGGTGAAAAAGCCGTCCCGGTTCAGCCATTCCTCTACCACTTCCTCGGCTAGCAGGGACATAGTCTCTACACCCGTTGCGCGTCTGGAAGTCGGGTCTTCACTCTAGAAGGCTCCCGCCAGGGTGCTGGCGCTCTTCAGTTTGGACATCTGGGTCAGACGACAGGATTGTATCACGACGCCCCTGCGCCAGGGAATCGGGCCGATTTCCTTTGGCTTGCCATCCAAACGGACGATGTACTTGCCGCTGCGCTTCCAAGGATCGATGGTCTTGATCCGTCCGTAGTGCGAAACAAGCTTGACCTTCCCGGTCACGTATATGGCTATGTACTTCAGACGCGGGATGACGTTCTTGGATATCCGTATGGCGTACCAGCAGCTCTGCCTGAGGAATACCTCTTTGAATCCGTCTTCGTGCGCGGGGCAGACAATCGTGTCGAACTCGCGATCCTGTACTGGCAGGCGCTGCCTGGATACTCGTTTGGAGCCTGGCTTTCGCCTCTCGTCGGAGAGCAGTCCAAGAATACGGCTCGTTCTGCGAAGATTCCATTCATCAATCAGCGCCTTCAGTTCCGGTTTAAGTGAGGTGAGCCTACCCCCACGAATGTCGTTGCCCTTGGGCTTGGCTATGCGGATGGACATGGCCTCCAGATCCCTGAGGTGTGCCTCCCTGCGGACTACATAGAGGCTGAATGTATCCCAGTTTCGTGCGTGCCTATCCTCGAGATGGTGCTTTATCCGACGCCGCAGGTCAGTAGCCAGCCCTACATAGTAGAGCTTGCCTCTGTTGTACAGCGCGTAGATGCCGGACTGCTCGCCTGCCAGCTCAGCTATCTGCGCGGAGTAGTCGGCGAAAACGCGTTTGGAGATTCCCTCCAGGCAACCGGTGATCAGTCGAGGGGATTTCGGAGTCACCATGCACTACTCCTTCTGCGACCAGACAGGTCGCGCCTTGTGACACACCACGGGGCGTATGATACGTCAGTGTGGCCGAGCTGTCAAGGCGGTGGGGCGTCGTCGGTCAGAGGAGCGAAGTCCGGGTCGGGCTCGTAGCGGGTCTTGGCCTTAGCCTCGGCCTCAACCTCCCTAACCGGGCGTGTCAAATGGGCGGACGAAGCATGGCGATTGCTGCTGATCTCCTATCTGAAGTGGATAGGGTGCGGATTGCGAGCGGGCTGAATCGGCCGCAGAGACCCGGTCCCGCATCGCCTAGCTGCGGCGTCCTGGGACATGCGTTCGCACGCTAGTCTCACGGTATCCACGTTCAGCTCACCGCCCAGGAATGAGACGACGACAGGGTCAGTCCGGAAGTTCATGTCGACGACTGCCATGAGGGACTGCATCGGCACTACGATGTCCACTGGCCACCACCCATGCGCCTCGATGGACACGTGCGTTCCCTTCGTGGCAATCACGAGCCGCTCCATCTCGCAGTACAGATGTGCATCCCATCGCCTGCGCTTCTTGACGCATGACCTGAAATCCCGAAGCGCCTTGGCCAGTTCGGGGCGCCGGACCAGAAGAGTTGGTGTAAGTTCTTCGGTCATAAGGCTACTCGAGTGGGCCGCGCGTCTGGGATTTGCCGCCGCATTCCCGTGGTTTCCTTACTCCCTCGCCACCACGGTGTCGTACAGCCCGTAGTGAGTTAGTCCTGGGTGGCTGTCTATGCCGGTGTAACGGAGCGACGCGTCTTCGTATCGTCGAAACGCGAAGACGGCCTGGTTCATCTGCTCGGTGTTGAACACCTTGAGGCGCACGAGCAGGTCAAAGTCCTTGACGGTAAGGCCCGTGACTGCCAGAAACAAATCCGGTTCTAGCTTCGTGATCACGTCCTGAAGCGTGTTCTCGCGGAAGTCGGTCAGGTACATGAACGCGGGGATGCGTGTCGCGAACTTAATCAGCTTCTCCTGGACGAGCTTGCGTTTGGACTTGTATTCCTTCTCTTCCTCGGTGAGCTGCTTCATCTGCTTCTTGGGCAGATCGCGGACCTTGGCCTGGTTCTTGAGGTCCTTCACTATCTCGCTCTTGTTGATAATGGTCTCGATGATATTGTCGCCCAGCGTGCGCCAGCCCTCGATACGCTCAACAGCGGCCATCGCCTCGGGATTGTCCAGGATGCGCCGCAACGTGTCGTTGTCCACGTTCACGAGAAGCGCACTCTCCCACTTGCGGGCCAGCAATGTGGCTGAAGTACCTGCCATCGCGATGTCGAGAATGCCGCCCGCGTCAATCTGCGTCATGTTTGCACCGTCGTACGCCAACACGGGGAGGAACGATACGAGGTCCTTGACCGCGTTCTCGGGATTCGGCTCGTTGGGTGAGAGGCCGATCCCATACTCGGAAAGCTGTCGTAGTGCGCGCGTTGGCGCGAAGTCGAACACGAAACAGACGGGCTTGAAGATTTCCTCCTCGTTCGGGTCGTCGCCGTTCGGGTTTCTGATGGACCACGGCGACTGCACGCGGAACGCGGATTGAAAGTAGGTCTCCGGCGACTTTAGGTTCCGCAGCATCAGGATGGAGGACCATTGCGGAACCGTGACTCCGGTGGTGAGCTTCCCGCACGAGAGTGTGATGGTCTTTGCGTCGAAACCGCCCCCAATGGCCTTGCGTACGGGCGGCAGTGCCTCCAGACCGATGCCCGCTGTAACACCAGCGGCAACAATCACTTCGTAGTCGCGCCAGAAGACGTTGTGCTTCTCGGCCAGCAGGTTCGCCATCGCGTGGCAGGCCGCCACGTTAGGGAGGAACCAGAACGAGTGCTGGAGATACGGCAAGAGGCGCACGTCCGAATACGGGAAGGGCGGTCGCGTGCCGGTCTTGAGGTATTCCACCGCCTTGGGCGCATAGGCGCCGCGGATGATGTCCAGCCACTTCTGTACATCGCTCTTGTGTATGTACTGGGCCTTCGCGCCCGTTCCAGAAGCCTCGAAGAATGCGTTCAGGTCGAACTCGTTGAACTCCCCGGTACTTGCTATCGCGACCAGTTCGTCCGGCATCTGGTAGGTCAGCAGGCTCATCTGCGGCAGTGCACCGTAGGGGTTCCATTCTCCCGGCTTCCCAGCCGCGTACTCCTCCTTGGCGCGTTGCTCGTCGGTGTAGGTCCAGTTGAAGATCTGCTCCTCGATGAACTCGCCCGTGGCCAGCGCCCTGAACGGCGTGCCCGAAAGGTAGAGGTAGGCCCTGGTCGTGATGGGCAGGAACTCGGTCTCCTTCTCAGAGAGTTCGCTCAGGTCCTCGTTTACGCGTTCCAGGCCGGCGGCGTATTCGAGCTTCGTCTCCTTGTTGGCGACCGCCTCTTCTTCACCCTCGAATAGCTCCTTGGCGGTTTCTCGCCAAGCGCCAAAGTGGTATTCGTCGAAAACCACGAGGTCCCACCGCACCTTGTGTAGCCACTCGTTCTTGGCCTTGATATTCCCCGCGACGTCGCGGCCAAGCAGGTCCTGAAAGGAACCGAAGTAGACCAGCGGTTTCCTGGCGGAGATCTGTGTTGGATCGCTGTCGGAGTGTCGCGACTGGTACTGCCAGCCGTCGAAGTCCACGTGGGATTCGAGATCCGTCTGCCACGCATCCTCGACGGCGGGCTTGAAGGTCACCACCAGCACGCGCTTGGCCTTGAGTTTCCTGGCGAGTTGGTACGTGGTGAAGGTCTTGCCGTAGCGCATCTTTGCGTTCCACAGGAAGCGCGGGACGGCGTGCATGTCCTCCTGCCATATGGA
>VGIR01000127.1 GCA_016867815.1 candidate division WOR-3 bacterium
GGCCCGATCCTACCTACGCAGCCGGCAACGCCAGCCAGAAGTGGTCAGGAGTTACTTTGCGGAAGAGCACGTCCGATATGCGGCAACATGACCTCAAGCTGTCAAACATTTAGTGCTCTCCGTAGTAGGTCACTTTCTCCGTCGTCAATCCAGCCCTGCACGGTTGCGCTGAAGTCTGCGCTTCTCGCACTGTCTCGTCTGCTCTGGTTCTCCGATATGTTCTTCCTTAGTCGGTCAGCAGAACCTTCCTGTCTCTGTAAGAATTCGCGAGTCTGGCGGATTCTCTTCTCCAGGCGGTCACGGTGCTCTTCCCTGCCCTGCGCACGGGCCTCCTGAATCACACGGAACGCCTCGTCTAGCGAGCGCTGCACCTCATCCCAATCATCCTTGTTCAGGTAGTAGTCGGCTCTTGCCTTCTGCGTTTCCTTGAGAAGGTCCATCGCGACACGCGGGCCGTGTTCCTTCAGGGCGAACTTGATATCGCCGGCCTTCTGCTGGAAGTGCACCTTGCTCTCAAAGGAGGCCTGCTTCTTTCGCCGCTTGATTTCATCCCAGACTTCTTGATATCGCCGCCAGGCTCTTTCGTGGTCGACGTGAACCATCTTTCTTTCTTTGAAGCGTTGCTCGACCTTCCGCAGATCATCCTCTCGATTCCTCAAGTAGCCCTTCGTTCCCACCATGAGTTCGCTGACGAACCTGGTTATGTCGCTCAAGATGAAGTCGATTTCGTGAATGGTGGAATCCCGGAACTTGGCTGACTCTGCGGCAAACGCAGCTCGCTTGGTCTCGTATTCCCCTTTTTGATCGCTAGATTCTGTCACGTGACTACTCTCCTAGGCTAGATTGGGCCATCAGTGGCTGCACCAAGGATCGGAGGCACCCGCATGTCATGCAGAAGGCCATGCTTGCCGGGAACCTCGGGTACAGACTCGCGGCGCCATGGCCGGCGGCAACTGCTTGTGCAGAGCCTGCCCTGAGCCTGCTGAAGGGTCGAGCATCCGTTCAACCAGTTCGACCATCTTGTCATACTGCGCCTTGACTTGCCACCGCTTTCAGTCTCCTGCGCAGCTTGAGCGTGCGCCGGACCGCGAAGCGGAACCGGGGGTTGGGAGTGATGTAGGCGACCTCCCTGCAAACGAAGGATCCCTCGACAGACCGGTCCCTCAGCTCCGCAAGCAGTTCCTCGTCCACCTTGCGGCCGGAGCGTCCCTCGGTGATGGTCATGTGCGGGATGAAGTCGTCGGTGTGGGGCAGGCCCAGGTTGAACAACCCGACACCGTGAAGCGCCTTGCGGATCTCCAGAACCCGTGCGTTTGGGCGGATCCTGAACCAGATGCAGGGATAGGGAAGGAAGGAATCAGGCGGTCCGTATTCAATCCGGAAGGCATCGAATCCGGCCGCAACCTGCACTAACCGAGCCCAGTCGTCCTCTCGGGGTATGCGGACCATGGGCTGCGTGAGCGTGATGTGTGTGCCGAAGTAGGAATGCGAAGTCGGGTCGTATCCCGCACGCAATCGGTCGACGGTTCTTCGGACTCGCTCCGGCGGCACAATCACCAGTACCCCGCAACGGAAGCTCTCCTGCCAGTTGGTCCACTCGCTCATGCCACTCTCTCCGCAGACGGTTGGCCATCCGCCGCCGCCATTTGGCGCTCGCGGGATTCTTGCTCGTGCGGGGTCTTGGCCTTGGGCAACTGATTGTGCAGGTCGAGCATCCGTTCCACCAGTTCAACCATCTTGTCATGCCGCGTTCTGCCATCAGCCGGGAACACCGAAAGCGCCCATCGTCCTGCTGGTTTTAGTCACGCCGTAGCCTCGCCCACCGGGTTGGCGTCATCGAACAGCTGCGCCTCCCATTGATAGCGGCGAGGATTGCTCAGTCTCCTGACGTGTCCGTCGCGCACCGCCCGCTTCAGCCAGTCGCTGAGTTGTGCCCGACTGAAGTCGCCGGACGCGAGCAGTTGCTTCTGCGTGGCCGGCGTCTCAGCGGTGAGTTGCTTCAGCCGATCCAGAAAGAGTGCATAGCCACGTTGGCTTTCCGGCACGTCTTGGCCAGCCGCAGGCAGGTCGACGCTCCCCGATCCCGTTCCGTATTCTGCCGAGCCGTCCGATACAGATGATTCCGCCGCCAGCACGTAGGGCAGTCCTTTGTCCAACTGGTCTGCCGGTTCCACCTGGTCTCGAACCAGCAGTGTGGAAAGCTGAGGCTCCCCATCCGGCAACCACTTAGCACCTCGCTTCACCAGTTCGGAGTTCCCCGAAGCCGGGTCCTGATGCGACTTGACCCAGAGCGGCACCCAACCTTTCTTAAGGTCCTCGACCGCGCCGTTCCACGTCCCACCTCTTTCCCGGTCGGCCGCAATCACGATAGCCGCATCGGCCAAGCAATAGATGTACTTGTTGCGGGCCATGGCATTGCCCACGTCGAATCCTGCGTCCGGGTTGAAGGGCGACACCAGTACAAGGTCCTTTGCCATTAGCGCCTTGCGGTATCTGGCGGATGTGGTCGCGTGGAGCAAGCTGTCCGACAGGACGCCCACGGCAGTTCCTCCGCGCTCCAGCGCACCCGACATGGCGGCTTCGTCAACCCCGCGTGCTCCTCCCGAAACGACCGACAGGCCTTGCAGCGCCACGTCGGCCCCGAGGCGCGCGGTGAAGGCGAGGTCTTGTTCGCTCGGATGCCGCGAGCCGACAACGGCGATGCCGCCCAGATTCAGCAGACTTCGCCGGCCGCACCCGAAGAGCACCGGCGGCGAGTCTGCCTTCAGCCGTTTCTTCAGGCGCACAGGATAGTCGGAGTCGGCCCGGGTCAGCACCCATAGTCCGGCCCTCGCCCATTTCTCCGCGGCCAGCCCCAGCGCCCCGGCCCGATCAAGCAGGTGTCGGATGCGCTCTTGTGTAACCGTGCGGTCCACCCAGGCAACCAGAACGTCGGCGGGGTCTTGCCGCAGGAGCGTTTCCGGGAGGATTTCATGGTCTTTGAGCCAGCGGGCCAGACGTCCCCATTCCGTCGGCGCAAGCGGCTTCGGCTCGCCCTTCGTCGGCTTGCCGAGATGCGTTGTCAGCAGCAGCACGGCCTGCGTCTGGTTGTTGATGTTCACGTCAATCTCTGGCGCTCGTGGTCGCCAACGCCACCGGCAGGACTGGACCCGCGCCGGCTTGCCTCAGAAGCGCGGCTACGACGGTCATGGTCCACGCCGAATCCACGAGGTCGTCCATTAGCAGAACTGGACCGGGCTGGACGTCACTCGTGACCTTGAACACGCCGTCAAGATTGGAGCATTGTCGGAAGCGGTTCTGCTGGAGCTTCTGCGGCTCGTTGGCCCCCACCTTGGTCACTACCGGTACGAACGGAAGTTCCAGAAGAGCCGCCAGACGCTTGGCAAGGTCCGGTACCAGATGCGGCCGGCTGAGCGACGGCACACACGTCACCCAGGTCGGCATCGGATCGGGCTTCCAGCGGTTTCTGATCATCTCCGCCAAGGCGCGGGCAAGTTCGTCTCGGAAGCGTCCGGCATGCTTGTCTTCGGCCACGAGTTGCCCCCAGCCGGCGTCGCCCCAGCGGGAAAGAACCCGACCGGTCTCCGCCCGCAGTTCTCTAGGAATGTTGCCGCTGAACCCGTATTGCTGGAATGCATCCTTCGCCACCTGTCTCCTGCACTCGAGTGGCAGCTCGGACTGTCTGAGGAATCGGGCGGCCTCTACCGCGCGGGCGCGCGAGTAGGTCTCGGCAACCACGGGATGGCCGAGGCACACCGCGCACTTGCCGCATGGGCGCGGGTTCTCATCATCCAGAACGCGGGCCAGGAACACCATTAGGCACTCGCGGCTGTCAATGTAGTCCTGCACCTCTTGCCATTCAATCACCCGTTGGAGGGTAAGTCGCCGGATGTGCTCGCCGTCCATCCGGTAGTCCACCGGGGTTCGTTTCCAGAGGCTGCCATCCTTGATGACCGGCGACGGATTCTCAACCGACAGGAACTTGAGAACCTGCTCGATCTGGCCCATACGCAGGTTCACCGACCTCTCCATTTGCCGCTCAGTGAGCCCGTCGCCTGCCGCCAGTAGTTCCAGAATGGCCTTCACGTGGCCTTCGTCCGGGAAGGCGCTGCTACGGAAGAACTCGTGAATCTCCTCGTCCTCGCGACCTGACAGCAGCACTCCGAATGCGTGGTCAATCGCCCGTCCGGCACGGCCCACCTGCTGGTAGTAGGTGATTATCGAACCCGGGGCCTGATAGTGAACGACGAACCCCAAATCCGGCTTGTCATAGCCCATACCGAGCGCAGTGGTCGCCACCAACGCCTTGAGACGGTTGTCCCGCAGCAAGTCTTCGAGATGCTGACGATATGCGCTGGAATCGGCAAACTCCGGCGACTCCACATCGCTGTAGTAAGCCTTGGCCTCGATGCCGTTCCGACCGAGCCAACCCGCGACCTGGTCGGCATCACGTCGAGTGAGAGTGTAGACGATGCCGGTCCCGGGTAGTTCTGGAAGATGCTCGGCGAGCCAGGCCAGACGAACTGACTGGTCGGGCAGACGCAGGGTTTGCAGGATGAGACTCTCCCGCATCAGTGGGCCGCGGCGCACCTGGATGCCGCCTAACTGGCTGCACACGTCGTCGAGCACGCGGTTGTTCGCGGTCGCCGTAGTGCCCAACACGGGCATGTTCGGAGGCATGTGCTGCAGCACGTTCACCAGGCGGCGGTAGTCGGGACGAAAATCGTGACCCCAGTCGGAGATACAGTGGGCTTCATCCACCACCAGCAGGCCGATACGGCCGGCTACCGGCAGCAGGACATTCTGGACGAAATCATCGTTAGCCAGCCGCTCCGGCGAGATGAGCAAAGCGTCGGCCTCATTGTTGAGGATGGCTTGCGTCAGAGCCGGCCATTCCTCCCGGTTGGTCGAGTTGACGGTCAGTGCCTTGATGCGAAGGCGGTTTGCAGCTTCGATCTGGTTTCGCATCAGCGCCAGCAGGGGCGAGACGATCAATGTCGGCCCGGACCCACGGTCGCGCAGAATCCGAGTGGCGATGAAGTACACCGAGCTCTTGCCCCAGCCCGTCCGCTGCACGACCAGGAGCCTCTCCCGCCGATTCACCAGCGCATCGATTGCCTCCCATTGGCCGGGCCGGAATTGGGCATCGGCTATGCCGAGCGCCTGGCGCAGCAGACCGCAAGCACTGTCGCGGTCGCTCATCACTTGGCATCCCCGACAGTCGCGGGAAAAGAGAGGGCTTCCTCGATTTCCGACCTGACTCGTGTCAAGGGTATTGCACAGCCCCGGCCGGGCGCGGCGCGGGGGTTAGGGGCCAGGGATTTGGGGCTCGGATCCCCGGTCCCTTCCCGATAGTCAGGATTGGAAGATTCTGCGGTCGGGGCTTGGGACACGCTCGGCGCGAAACGGGGACAGTCCCTCGGAGCACGAGGACGTGCGGTACAGTCCCCATTTTCGCGGACAGGTGCACTCGCGCCCATTGTTGTCTAGGATATGTCAGATTCCGCCGCAGTCAAGCCGTGGGCCGCAGCCGTTGTCCGGTTCGGCGGGCGGTCAAGTGCAGGACCTGACCCAAGTGCGGCGGCTGGTGCGGGCGGTGGAACGAGGGCTGGAGCGGCGGTTGTTCCGCGGGCTGTTGCGGGCGCAGGAGCGGGAGCCGGAGTGGTTGCCGTTGCAGTGGCAGTTGCGGCAGCCGCAGCAGAGGCTGGACTGGCGGCTGCAGCGGGTGGTGAAGCGAGGGCTGCTCAAGGTGGAAGACTCGCACCTGTTGGGTGATGTCCTATAATCCCTGTAAATTCGGGGCTGATTTTGACCGGAAAGGAAGAAGGCGTAAGCTCCAATGTCGTTAGTCAAACCAACCGCCGGTGACGGCCGGCAGAGAGGAAACTTACGCCGTG